>JAEELU010000105.1 GCA_016282815.1 Acholeplasmatales bacterium | reverse complement strand
CCAACACAATTCGCTGGACGCAATCCTTGTTTTGAAGCAAGTCCAGATCTAGCAAATATTCCACCAAAGGTTCCCTCTGGTAGCTCTATAGCTAAACCTGTTCCGATCATTTCTGTTTCATTAGGAGCAATCCATATATCTTCATTAGAGGCGGCGTATAGGTCAATACCTGCAGCCTCTGCACTCCCTAATTTAGGTTCTATTGCTAAATCATTTAATTTCTTAATTTTTAAGACCATTTTTTCTCCTTTTATTTCCAATTACTACAATTCCAATAATTATTAATAATGAACCACCCATTCCATAAACAAGCCATAGAGGATTTATTGTATCTCCAGTCTCTGGCACAGTTGCCGCTAAAGGAACATCTTCAATAATAGTAGTTGTTTTCTCTGGCTTTTCTGGAGTTGCTGGTGCTAATGGTACCTCTTCCTCATCTATAACCTCTGTTGGAGGTTCGGTAGAGCTTATTGGAGCAGGACTAAATGTATAATATATAACCGGCGGTGTAGGAATAGGACTCTCTGTAATTGTAGGTGTTGCTGTTGGAGTCTCTGTAATTACAGGAGTCGGCGTAGTCGTTACCTCTGGAGTTGTCGTTGGTGAAGGATTAGGACTTTCTGTTATTTCTATAGTCGGTGTTGGTGAAGGACTTTCAGTTGCTTTCTCTGTAGGAGTTGGTACAGATGTCTCTGTTGATTTAGGAGTTGGCGTATTATGAGGAGCTTTTCTACAATAATGCCATTCTCCACAATGAGTAAATACCCATTTACATACTAGCCACCCAGCACAATTTGCATTAGTTGACATATCCCACTGTCCGCCACCAAATTTAACTTTTGCATTAGGACAAACAATAGTAGCGATTGTTTCATTACACCATACATGAGTTGAATATGGTAAATTGTAAATAATCGTTTTCATTGTATTTGTATATTGATCATCATTGCTTGCAGAATTTAATTTTACACGATTATTATTTTCATCATATAAAGCTTCTATCTTTCTAATATGCACTTTATAATTACTATTATTTGTATCATATTTATTATTTTCAACTGAAGGTTTTTTAGTTACTTTCATAGCACTGCCAGTTGTTACTTCAACATTATTTTCTTCTTTTTCTTTTTCATATTTAACAAAATTGAAAACTAAATATTGATTAGCTCTTTTCTTTACTGAAATATCTTTCATTCTTTGAACATAATCATTACCTTTCTCAAATCTGCCTCCATCAGTGCCTTCCGCAATATTAATCCAATCTTTTTTATCTGTTATAAGTTCTGTTGCATCTACATATACAACATTATTTTTACTAATTGAAATATCAATTAAAGTAGTATTACCTTTGTCTGTGATAGTATAATCTTCATCTTTAATAGATTTTCTTGTTGCTATCTCTTGTGATTTAGCTTTTGCTGAATTAAGCATACTATCAATTTCACCATTGAGCTTATCTGCATCTTCGAATCTTACATCCATCTTTTGATCAAAGACAATTTTTCCATCATAGACATTTTCAATAACAAATTTCTTTGAAAGATTTTCATAAGTATTTTCTTCTGCAGTTCTAATTACTGCGGGACGGCTTCCGTCTTTACCATTGTTGGCTACCAACTTAGTATCATGACTAGGTAAATCCTTATTAGTAGGTGCGCCAATTTTAGTCGCAATAACTTCAAGTGGATTACCATCTGTATAAGTACCTACTGTAAAACGTCCATTCCACTCATGTGTTGCAGTGAAATATTTTGCTGCAAAGTTAGAATCAAAATGATAACCTTGATTTAACCATTCTGTAACGATACCATAGTTCTGTGCATTTCCTAATAAATCTGCTTGAACATCATAATTTGAAATATCATTTCCCGCCTTGTTTATGCCGGAAACTGCAATTACTCCAAACAGAAGAATAAGAAATGTAATAACTGTACCAAAGACTCTGTTTCTAACCCTTCTTCTAATTCTTTTCATTATTTATTCTCCTTTAAAAAAGACTGTCATCGTCATCATCATTCGATATAGGATCTGGAAATGCTCCTTGGGATACATTATAAACTATATCAATAGTTGAAGTAGGTTCAGCCTCAACATTAAATCCTTTATGTAAGGTAACTCTAGTCCACTCATCAATGACTTCACCTTTTGCTTTCTTTTGTTTCTTTACAGCTTCATATTTGATTAACTCAAATCTGCCATCATTTTTAGCTTCCTCAATAATTCTTTTTACTTCCGGTTCTGAATCAACTCTGAATGTTTCTACTACTTTTACTAAATACATATTTACTCTCCTTTTGATTTATTAATAGTTATATTTAATACTTGATTTGCAAACTTATTATTTACTATATCATTTTTGATTTTTAATAAATAAGCTTCATTTCCTATCAAATCAATATTTTCAATTTGAAATTGATTTGCCAGTATTGTTATTTTTTGAGGAAGTTCTTGAATATCAAATTCAAATTGTTCTCTTCCTTTTTCTGTCCAAATATATACTGTTTGGAGTAATGTTATTGGACTAATTTTTGCAATCATTTTATTTTCCATAGCACTCCTCCTTAATAATCAATTATAGCATTTGTATAATCAAAGAACATATAACAAAAACACTCATCATTATCCCTTAACCAAATTTCAAAAGCTCCATTTTCTTGTTTGTCAATTGAAATTAAATCTCCACGATTATCAAGGAACTCACGAATATCATTTCTAATATGCCCTTTCATTTTTGGAATCTGTGTATTTAAGAAAATAGTAAAATCTCTTCTTTCATTGTTTAAACACATATAAGCTTTTGATGAAATATTATTTAATAATTCATCTACAAGTTGATCAATAGCTTTTCCTTTATCTGCTACAGATAATATTGGTTCTTGAAGCATTGCTTGTTTATTGAAATCATATAAACTACCTAAAGTAACTTCCGCCATCCTTTTATCTCCTTTATTTTTTAAGATTCAGCTTTTTACTATGTTTATATCTAAGTTCCACTTCTTGCTGCTTACCTTTATTAAAAGCTGTTTTATAATCTCCGGTTAAATAGCCTGTGACTCGTCTAAGTCTTTGTATATTCTGATTCCCGCATTGTGGACATTCATCTTGTTCAATAAATCCTGTATATCCACAATCCGCACAAAAATCTGCGGGAACGTTTAATGCGAAATACGGAATATCATGCTCCATCGCATAATTCACAATAGACTCTAAAGCTTCTATATTATCAAGAACTGCGGTATCTAATTCAACATATGTAATGCATCCCGCAGAACTATATCCAGTTAATTGAGATTCAATGTCTATTTTTTCAAATGGACTGATCTCTTTCCAAACTGGAACATGAGTGCTATTGGTAAAGAATAATTTATCACTTACATTAGGGATTTCACCATATTTTTCTTTAAACTTAGTCATCGCTGTGTAGCAGAGGTTTTCAGCTGGAGTATAATAAACTCCAAAATTCAGCGAATATTTTTGTTTAAATTCTGCACATTTATCTTTAAAGAGTTGTTCAATTTTTTTAGCCAACTCCATTCCTTTTATTTCAGTATGATCACAATCCACTAGAATTTGTAAACACTCTGCAAGACCTAACTGACCAATAGCCAGTGTACCATGCTTAAGAGCAGATCTAATTCCTTCTTCTGGAACGTATCCTGCCATTGTCCTGTTCTCATACATGAATTTTGCAGAAGATGGATCTTGACTACATATATATTCAAAACGCTCTATAAGCATATCTTTAGCATCATTAATTGCTTTATCTAAATTGTCTATGAAACTATCAATATATGCTTGCTCAATTCCTATTTCTTTATATTTAGGTGGAATACGTTCAATTCCTTGACTGTCTATCCATTGCTTAGCTTCCATAGCTATTGTTGGAAGAATAATAGTAACTGGACAAATATTTCCACGACCATCCTTTAACTGACCGAATCCGTTTATATCCCATCCATTTGCAGTCCTACATCCCATGGTACTAAAGTAAGTTCTCGGATCGTTAGGATCATAACCGACATTCCCGCTCCAATCAACATTAGCATAATTTGGATATAATCTTTTTGCTGTTGATTTCAAAGCTAATTTAAATAAATCATAATTAGGAGTTCCTGGTTTATCATTAACACCTTTCATATATTGAAAGATACCACAAGGGAACACGCTTGTTTTATGAAATTTACCAACGCCCTTGATTGATCCTTTAAGAAGAGCTTTAGTTACCATTCTTCCTTCTGGAAGCGTACAAGTTCCGTAATTGATCGAGGTAAAGGGGAGCTGATTCCCACTTCTACTCT
>JAEELU010000013.1 GCA_016282815.1 Acholeplasmatales bacterium | reverse complement strand
TCCTCTAGAATTCTAGTAATAGGCTTCCAGAAGAATATTGCGACAACAGCGAATAAAATAAGTGTAGCTGCGATTTGAATACCAAAATCAATTGCGAAATTTAGAGCATTAGCTTTTAATTGTTCTGTGTCTGATAAATAACTAATTGGGCCTAGGCCACCCTCGATTGCCTCTTGGATAGCTTCTGCAGCGCCCTGTAGTCTATCTGCTAGAGAATCTAAAAACATAATGCTACCTCGCTATACTATGCACTAAATACGATTAGAATGGCAATAATTAAACCATAAAGACCTGTAGTTTCAGATACTGCTTGACCAATTAACATTGTAGTTCTGATATTACCAGCCATTTCTGGTTGACGTGCCATAGCGTCTACTGCGTGTGCAGCAACATTACCTTCACCAATTGCGGCAGCGAAGCCTGTGAATACGGCTAAACCTGCACCGATATACTTTAAACCTTCACCAATTGAATTTGCACCTGTTGTTGCATCAACTAAAAAATTTAAAATGTTAGTTAAAATTGTCATGAAATCCATAAATTATTTTCTCCTTTTTGTTTATTTACTATATATTTTTTCTTCATCTTTAATCTTCATCGAAGTAAAGATAATAGACAGAATAACGAATACTGCAACTTGAATAACACTGAATGCTATATCAAATAGCAGATTTATGAATGGCATAATAGGTACCGCAAACCATCCAAGAACATATTTTATCAATATTGATATACATACACCACTGATAACATTACCAAATAAACGAAGTGATAATGATACAGGTAATGTAAATTCACTAAATATATTCATCGGTAACATAATTGGTGTAGGATCTAGGAATCCCTTTAAATAACCAAAGAAACCATTTGACACAATACCAGCTATTTGTATTACCACAAATGAGCATATCGCTAGTGCGAATGTTACTACAACGTAGCCTGTTGGGTTTTCTAGTAAATATACTGCTGATATATTCGCAAAGAATATAAATATAATTAATGTTAAGAACCAAGGTGCAAATGCCTTCCACCTTATACCAATATTTTCCTTAACAAATCCATTGATTAAATCTACAATCCATAAAAATGGGATTAGCCACAATGGAGTTTTACCCTTAGGATCTACTCTTCTTATAAAGAAATATAAAACTATAAATAAGACGATTAATCCCGCGGTGATGTAAATTGTTGAGGCTATTGGACTAAGGGGATCAAATTGATATCCTTCTAAAAATATCAATACTCTCACCCTCTTTCAAACTTAATTAAGTAAAATATAAATGATATTTTTATTGTTAAATATCCACTCAATAACAATATTACTATTTGAAGTGCATTTGGATTATTACCAATATCTGCAAGGAACAATATTAGGAATATTAATCCTGCAGCTATTAAAAGCCTTAATACATACCAAAGTATTGATGATTTCTTTGGATGAAATGTCGCTCTACCTATTGATGTCGATACTGTATTATACATACTTCTATTTTGAAGTATCATAAGCATATGAGTAATAATAGCTATTATGCTTCCAAATAAATAATATATGAATTCTAATTTACAAAAATATAAAATTGTCATTACTACGGCTGATATTACTAAGGAAATTGGAACAAAATATCTAATCATCATTTTTAACCTTTCTTTCCTTATCAGCCATCTTTGCTAAATAAAGTAAGCTAATCATCAAATTGAAAAATCCAATTATTAAACCACAAATAGCTAATGTAACAGGCCAAAATGAATCTTTATCTATGTAATAGCCTACAAAAAATCCAATTACAGAAAATATAGCCATAGAAAATATTCCTTGTGTACCAAGGACATATGCCTTAGCGTATTTTCCGTATTTCATTACTTTGTTCCGAATAATCTATCTCCACAGTCACCAAGGCCTGGAACAATATATCCAACCTCGTTTAATTTCTCATCCTGTGATGCTAAATAGATATCTACATCTGGGTGTGCCTTAGATAGAGCTTCAATTCCTTCTGGTGCTCCAACTAAGCCAACATATCTAATATCCTTACATCCACGCTTCTTTAGCATTTCGATTGCTGCTATAGCACTACCACCTGTTGCAAGCATTGGGTCTACAACAAGAACAATTGAATTAACAATTGTATCAGGGAACTTAGCATAATACTCATGTGGCTCTAATGTTTCCTCATCACGATATAATCCAATGAAACCAACCTTAGCTGTAGGTATCATTGATCTAATACCATCAACCATACCAAGACCAGCTCTTAGAATAGGAACGATTACTACATCATTTGCAATTTCATATTGAACTGTCTTGCAAATAGGTGTTTCAATTTCTACCTCCTTAAGTGGGAAATTTCTAGTGATTTCATAAGCCATTAAACCAGCTATCTCACTTACGTTTTGGTAGAAATCCTTAGTCTTAGTCTCCTTCTTTCTAATGTTTGTAAGCTTATGCTTAACAAGTGAATGGTTCAAAATAGTAACTGACATCTTAAAACTCCTCCTCATATTTTGCTATTTTATCGATACGTCTTTGATGACGTTCATTGTGTGAAAACTCAGTATTTAACCAAATATCAACAATTTCTTTAGCAAGAGCGTAACCTGTATACTTAGCAGATAAAGCTAAGCAGTTTGTATCATTGTGCTCTCTTGTTAATGTGGCAGCGTCCTTACTTCCAACAAGGGCACATCTAACTCCCTTAACCTTGTTAGCGATAATAG
>JAEELU010000104.1 GCA_016282815.1 Acholeplasmatales bacterium | reverse complement strand
CACTAATTGTAATTTTTATTACTGTTTTTATTCTAAGAATGTGCTTTGAATTTCCAAATGAGGTCTTAAAACTTAATGAAAATTCAATTCTACAATTAGTCATAAAATTATTTAAAAAAATCTTTTCTTAAAAAATTGATTTTTTTCTTTTGAATGTGTTTTTATATTATAAATATATGTTATAATATAGGTTAAAGTTGAGATTGGAGGTGGCGATATGAAAAACATGCTATATTATTTGAAAAAATATGGTAATACTTCATTTGAGGACATGCCCTTTAATGAGGTTGATAGCCTAATTCTTTCTCAAATAGGATACCTAAATCTTGATATTTATATTAGCCACCCACATGACGAGGTTTTCTTAAAGGATGTACTAACAAAGAAAAATGCTAAGGATTTAGCCTATGCATCAATGACACGTAAGGATAATGAAAAGCTATGTGCAGCATTTGAGAAAACAACAAGATATGATTTGATTTATTATAAGCATTTAATTAGTGAAATTAATTATGTAAAATGCGAGCAATTCTTTGCAGTAACATTTTTCTTAAAGGATTTTAATTATATTTCCTATAGAGGTACAGATTTAACACTTGCAGGCTGGCAGGAGGATGTTAATATGTCCTATCTTGAAACAGTACCTGCTCAAAAGAGTGCACTTGATTATGTAAGAAAGGTTTATTCATTATATAAAAAGCCTTTAATATTAGGTGGACACTCTAAGGGTGGCAACCTTGCACTTTACGCAGCTATGAACTGTGAAAAGGAAATCCAGGATACAATAATTGATATTTATGATTTTGATGGTCCAGGCTTTAGTAATAAGGAAATATTTAAGCAGGAAGGATATTTAAATATTAGAGATAAGCTACATGTTGTATCATCTACAATGAGTGTAGTTGCCTTATTATTATTCAATGCAGATAAAATAGAATTCCTAAAAACAAGTGGCTTTACTGTATTACAGCACAATCCATTTAATTGGCATGTAAAGGGTAATGCACTTATTAGAGTAAAAAGAAATTCTATTACATCTAGATACCTAGAAAAGTCAATAACAAGATTCTTTAGTATAGTAGGCTATGGAGATAGAAGAAAATTCTTTAACATTTTATTCTTTATAGCTAAGGATCACCCAAAATCCTCATTACTAGATATCAAACGCCATCCTATTAGATACATGGCTGGTATAAGAAAGAGGAAAAGGGAATTATCTAAGGAAGATTTGGTCTTCTATAAATATGTTACTAAAACAATTAGATTATCATTTACAAATACCTTTAAGGAAAGCCTAAGGGAGAAAAAGAAAACAAAGGTAATTGAAGATGAAAAGGATAAAAATATAGTAGGAAATCAATTGGAGGTAAAGCATGAGTAAGCTCTTATTAGTTGGAAATAATCAAGGAGAATTAAAAAATAAATTAACTCAGCAAGGCTATGAGGTTACAGAATTATCAATACAAAGCGCTGATGCAAAAAAGATTAAGTCAGCAACAGCTGATATTGATGGAATCATCTACCCTGTAGAATTAGATGTTATTACAAATGATAAATTCTATAAGGTTAAGGAAAAGATAAGTGCTAATACTAAAAAGCCTAGCTTCTCAATTTCTAAATCTAATGATTTAGATAGTTTATTTGATGAGGTATTTTCAGGTGATTATAGTGATGATGTTATCATCGGTGCAGATGAATTTAAGGGTGAGCTTGAAAATCCAGTATTAAATGATGATATTATCTCACTTGTTAATCAGCTTAAGGATAAAAAAATATTACCAGCTGAGGTAAAAAAGGAAAGAAAAATAATTGTTAATGCAATTAAGCCTATTGCCAATAAAAAGCCAGGCCCTAATCCATTCCTTAAGAAGAAGGCAGATGAGCCAAAGCCTGAGGAAAAGGTTGAGGAAGCTCAACCTGAAGAGGTAAAGGAAGAACCAAAACAAGAGGAACCTCAAGCTGAAGAGGCTAAGCCTGTTGAGGCATCACCTAAAGAGGAGCCAAAGCAAGAGGAGACTCCTGTAGAAGAGGAAAAAGCTGAAGAGCCAAAAGAGGAGAAGGCTGAAGAAGCTCCTGTAGAGGAAACAAAGGTCGAAGAGCCTCAAGAAGAAACACAAGTTGAGGAACCTAAACAGGAAGCACCTCAACCTGAGGAAGCTAAGGAGGAAGCTTTAGAGCCTGAGGAAGTAAAATCAGAAGAGGAGCCTCAAGAGGAAACTTTGGAAGCTCAACCTGAAGAGTCTGAAGAAGCACCTGCTGAGGAGGCTACCGAGGAAGAGCCTCAGGATACTGAAGAGGCTATCGAAGAGCCAAAAGAGGATGCAATCGAATTAACTGATTTATCAGATGATGATTTAGATGCTTTACTTGATGATTCTGAATCTGCAATAGATAAGACTATCGACGAGGATGCCCTAGAGAAGGCTATCGCAAAATTCGATAAGGAGGAATACCAAAAGGCATTTGAGTTATTTGGTCAAACAATAGATCATCCAGTAGCTAGAGAGTATGTAGCTTATATGTACTTAAATGGCTTAGGTGTTGATCAAAATGATGAGGAAGCCTTTAATAATTATCAGCTTGCCGTAACATATGGTAATAAGCATGCAAACTGTGGATTAGGTGATTGCTATTACTATGGTATAGGAACAAATAAGGATGATAAGCTAGCACTTAAGGCATATGAAGCATACGATGAAATTGATGAAGAGGTTATGCTACATATCGCTAACTGCTATTATTATGGTAAGGATATTATTAATTTCGAAAAGGCATTTGAGCTTTATAGTGAGCTTGAAGAAACTAACAATCCTCAGGTTTTATATAACCTAGGTATGCTATATTATAGTGGATTTGGTACTGAGAAGGATTTAGATAGAGCATTTGAGCTAATTAATAAGGCTGCAGAGCAGCAATATCCACAGGCTATTAACCAATTAGCTAATATGTTTAGAAATGGTGAAGGCTGTGAGGCTAACCAAAGAAGAGCATTTGAGCTTTATACTGAGGGTGCTAAGCTTCGTGATGATGCGTCTATTAAGAATCTAGCAGATTATTATTATGATGGTGTAGTTGTTAAATCAGATAAGACGAAGGCTGTTCAATTATATAAGAAGAGTGCAACCCTAGGCTGTGGTGATGGTGCCTACATGCTTGGTACATTATATGATAATGGTGATGGCTTAACTCTATCTCAAGAGGATGCTATTAAATGGTACCAGGTTGGTGCTAATCTAAATTCAGTTTATGCACTATGTGAGCTTGCAAGACATTATTATTATGGATATGGTGTAAAGAAGAATAATGAGGAAGCCTTCAAATATTATAAAAAGGCAGCTGATTTAGGATATACACCTGCCATGATTGATGTTTATAGATGCTATAGAAATGGTATCGGTACTGATTTAAGTGAGGAAAATGCCCTTAAGTATATAACTATGGCTTCAGATTTAAATGATGTAGATGCTATCATAATATTAGGTGATTCATATCGTAATGGTGATATGGTAGGAAGAGATTCATATATGGCTATTACTATCTATGAGAGAGCCGCAAGACTTGGTAGTACTTTAGCCTTAATAAAGATAGGTGATATATATTATTATGGTGATGGTATCGATAAAAACCCAAGAGCTGCATTTAGAAAATATAGTGAGGCTGCCGAATTAAATGATGGAATAGCATTCTCTAAGCTTGGAGATTGTTATTATAATGGTGTTGGTGTAGATATTGATCATAAGGAAGCTGTAAAGAATTATAAGCGTGCTATTCGTGATAAATTCCCTCATGCATATTATATGCTTGGTAGATGTAGTGAATTAGGATTAGGATTACCACAAAATGAAAAAGAAGCCTTCAAAAATTATAAGATTGCTGCTGAACTAAAGGATCCTGAGGCTTTATATGAATTAGGTAACCACTACTTAAATAAGAATAACCCAGACTATGACCCAGAGGAAGCACTTGGTTACTTTGAAGATGCACGTGATAGAGGCTATACACCTGCAATGCTAAGCATGGCTAAAATTTATTTTGAAGGAATTGGAATTGAGCGTGATGTTGATTTCGCTAAGGATTTAGCAACTAAGGCTAAGGAAATGGGAAATCCAGATGCTGAAACATTCCTAAGAAATTTCTTCCCTGAAGAAGAAAAATAAAAAAATGTAACAAAAGTTACATTTTTATTGGACCATTCATTTCTAAATCGAATATATTTGTATCATAAATAATATCAATTATTTTACTTGTATTAATTTCTATATCAAGTATTTGATTGATATTATTTTTTATATTTGTATAAATAGTATTATTCTTTTTTATAGAATTAAGATATGCCTTACCCTTATCGTTATATCCTAATATTCTAACAAAGCTATTATCTATTTCATATGCTTTATTTGCCATATCCTTTGTTATGTTTAATAATACATATGTTAACATTCTTTTTATTCTAGTTTTAGAATATCTTTTATTAGATAAATAATCTATAAAATCCTGATAATTATCATAATCAATAATATCATATAGCTTATTTTCTAATCCCTCATCTACAAAAAAGATGGATTTTAGATCATTAACACTTGTTGATAATATTTTATATTTTAAATATTTAAATAATTTATTCTCATCTAATATTAAATTCTTATCATTGTATACATATTCTGGTGTATATTTTTCTATATTTTCAATATTATTTCTAATTGATAGAGCACTCTGAATAGAGGAATTGTTTAGATTCTTATCTAAATAATTATTCTCTATTCTTTTTATTGTTTTTAATTCAATATTAAATTTATTATCCCTAATAGATTTATAGTAGGAGAAGCCTAATATATCATTTGATAATAAATCCATATTAGCCTTATCCTTATATGATGTATAATAATCATCCTTATTATTTATTTCATTATTATTATAATATTTCTCATATTCAGAAATATCATTAGCCTCACTACCAATCCATATTTCTGATACATTTAAATTATTTAAGATTTTAACTGCATTATCTGCAAATATATCAGCTCTTTGAATAGTATATATAAGCGGTAGCTCAACTATTAAATCTATACCTAATTTTAATGCTTGCTTAGTCTTAGTAAATTTATCAAAGATTGATAAATCACCACGTGATGAAAAGGAAGAGGACATAACACAAATAACTATATCAGCCTTTGATTCCTCTTTTATCTTATTAAAATGATAAAGATGCCCATTATGAAGTGGATTATATTCACAAATAATACCTACAATTTTCATTATTATCACCATAAATAATTATATCTAATAATAATTATTATTTAAAGATAAACTTATTTTTGATATAATATCCTCCGGAGTGTGAACGAGATGGAATGGAATTTAAAGCTAATTTATGAAACAGAGGAATTATTTAATAAGGATTTTGAATCATTAGAGGATGATTTAAAGAAAATAGAAGCATTAAGGGGAAAGCTAAATACTAAGGAAGCTTTAATTGAATATGCTAAAATAGATAGAGCATTTGAATCAAAGCTTGAAAAGGTTTGGAATTATGCACATATGAATAGAGATTTGAATCAAAAGGATCTAAATTCAAGTAAAAGATTCCAAATGGTATATTCAAAATATTTGGATATTATATCAAGAACATCATTTATTAATCCTGAGCTATTAAAAAATAATTTTATTGCTGTAATGAATTGGTGTAATGATAAGGAATTAAAGCCAGCTAAGTTTTTATTTGAAAAGCTATTTAGAAATAATAAGCATGTTAAAAATACTAAAATTGAAGAAATTATGTCTAGATATAATCAATCAACAAATGGCTATAGCCAGCTATACGATGATTTATTAGTTGGTGATGGTAAATCAGTTGATGTATTATTAAATGATGGTACTACAATAACTGTAGATAGTGCAAATTATACTTATTATTTAGGAACTTTAAAGCTTCAGGATGATAGAAGAAGAGTATTTGAGGCATATTATCAGGTATATGAAGATCACAAGAAGACACTTGCTAGTATTTATAAGGGTGTTATAGCAGGTGAATTTGCAGATAGCAAGAATAGAGGATACAAAACAATTCTTGATTCTCATTTATTTGGTAATAGTATTGATAAAAAGGTTTATACATCACTAATTAGTGTTGCTAGAAATAATAATCAGCCAGTAAGAAAATATTACAGCCTAAAGAAGAAATATTTAGGCTTAAAGCATATTTATACCTATGATAGAATGATTAAATTTAGTGAATCAAAGGTAAAATATTCATATGATGAGGCTAAGAGATTAGTGCTAGAGGCTGATAAGTCATTAGGTGATGATTTCTATAATAAGGCATGTAAGGTATTAGAGGATGGCAGAGTATCTGTAATGCCAAGAGATGGTAAGACTACAGGTGCCTATTCAACAGGTACATATGAAAATGGAGCATTCATTTTATTAAATCATACTAATGATTTAAATAGTGCATTTACAATTGCTCATGAGGCAGGACACTCAATTCATACATTATATGCTAATGAGGCACAGCCATATGAAACACATGATTATACAATATTCGTAGCTGAGGTTGCATCTACATTTAATGAAGCAAGATTCAATGATTATATGATGGAGCATATTACTGATAAAAACGAAAGAATTGTATTACTTCAGGAACAAATAGAAGGATTAATCGCTACATTCTATCGTCAAACATTATTCGCTGACTATGAGCTTCAGGCACATACAATCTACGAGCAAGGCGGAGTAATTGATGAGGAAGTATTATCAAATATAATGATTGATTTATATAAGAAGTATTATGGATATGATTTACATAAGGAGGAATTAAAGAAATATGTTTGGGCATATATTCCTCATATGTTCCATACACCATTTTATGTATATCAGTACGCAACAAGCTATGCTGCATCACAGGCAATATATCAAAATGTAAAGAATAATGTTCCAGGTGCCTTCGATAGCTATATTAATCTGCTTAAGAGTGGTGGATCAGATTATCCTGTTAATTTATTAAAGAAGGCAGGAGTAGATTTAACTACTAAGGAGCCATTTATGGCTGTAGTTAATAAGCTTGATGAATTAGTAAATCAATTAGAAGAAGAATTAAAGTAATTAGAAGAGAATTGATAATAACGAATAAATGTATTGATTTAATTACAAAATAATTTATGCGAAGAAAAGACTTCACGGAATTCCTTTGTTTCAAAACAAAGACAATCCTATGAAGCCTTTTTAGTTTTCCCATTTTATGTTCATTTTAGGTACATATTGATATTTGAATTCATGATTACTTGGATAATCTAATTTTTGTGCATCTTGCTGAGCCTTTTTT
>JAEELU010000103.1 GCA_016282815.1 Acholeplasmatales bacterium | reverse complement strand
TGCATTGGCACGTCCATGAGGAACATGGAATTCAGCACCCATCTTATGAGCGATAGAGTGATTCATACCTAAGAATGCATTAGCAAATGCCATACCTGCAAGTGTTGATGCATTATGCATCTTCTCTCTAGCCTCTGGGTCATTCTTACCATTAATTACTGAACGCTCTAAATATTTAAATACTAGCTTAACTGCTTGAATAGCTAAACCATCTGTATAATCAGATGCTAATGTAGATACGAATGCCTCTGTTGCGTGTGTTAATACGTCCATACCTGTATCAGCTGCGATAGACTTAGGTAAATTAGTTACAAATTCAGGGTCAACAATAGCTACAGTTGGAGTTAAAGAATAATCTGTTAATGGATACTTCTTATGCTCAACCTTATCTGTAATAACTGCGAATGGTGTAACCTCACTACCAGTACCTGATGTAGTTGGAATACATACTAGCTTTGCCTTATGTCCTAATTCAGGATATTGGAATGCTCTCTTTCTAATATCCATGAACTTTTGCTTTAAATCATTGAAGTTAACCTCTGGATGCTCATAGAATAACCAAATACCCTTAGCACAGTCCATTGCAGAACCACCACCTAATGCGATGATTGTATCTGGCTCAAATGATCTCATTAGCTCAACACCCTTTAATACAGTTTGAATTGATGGATCGGGTTCAACATCACAGAATAATTGATATGGAACCTCTGGAGATCTTTGCTCTAGCTGTGCAATTACCTTATTAACATAGCCAAGCTCTACTAATGAACGGTCTGTAACAATAAGAGCCTTCTTCATTTCCTTCATTTGATGTAAATATTCAATTGAATCTTTTTCAAAGTAAATCTTTGATGGAGCCTTAAACCATTGCATATTATTTCTTCTACGTCCTACTTTCTTAACATTTAATAAATTAAGTGGGCCAACATTTCCCGCTACTGAGTTGTGTCCATAAGAACCACAACCAAGTGTAAGTGATGGTATGAATGAGTTATAAACATTACCGATACCACCAAATGTAGAAGGTGAATTACAAATAATTCTAATAGCTGGAACTAAATCACCAAATTTTACCTCAAGCTCATGACTTGCAGTATGAATTGCAGCACTATGACCTAAACCATTGAATTCAACCATCTTCTTAGAAAGCATTAAGCCCTCTTCAGTTGAATTAGATTTAACCATAGCTAGAATTGGAGAAAGCTTTTCTCTTGTTAGAGGCTCTTCAACTCCAACTGAAGCACATTCTGCAATAATAATTACTGTGTTTTCAGGAACATCGAAGCCTGCTTCCTTTGCAATCCATTTAGCATACTTACCAACGATATTAGGATTAAGCTTAGCATTAGGTAAATCCTCTTTAGAATTTACACCAAACATAAATGCTTCAAGCTTTTTCTTTTCAGCCTTATTAGCAAAGTAAACACCGTACTTCTTAAATTCTTCTTTTACTTCATCGTATATTTCCTTATCTACGATTACAGCCTGCTCTGATGCACATACCATACCATTATCAAATGATTTAGATAATACAACATCATTAACAGCCTGACGTAGATTACAAGTCTTTTCAAAATATGCAGGAACGTTACCAGCACCAACACCTAGTGCAGGCTTACCACATGAATAAGCTGCTCTAACCATCGCATTACCACCAGTAGCTAAAATTGTAGCTACACCTGGGTGATTCATAAGTGCTGTTGTAGCCTCCATAGATGGATGCTCAATCCATTGAATACAATTTTCAGGAGCACCTGCAGCTATAGCAGCATCATATACAACCTTAGCAGCTGCGGCACTTGAATTTTGTGCGCTTGGATGGAATCCAAAAATAATTGGGTTTCTTGTTTTTAAACAAATTAATGATTTAAAAATTGCAGTTGATGTTGGGTTTGTAACAGGTGTAATACCAGCAACTACTCCAACTGGCTCAGCAAGCTCTGTCATTCCTGTTACAGGATCTTCAGAGATAATACCAACTGTCTTAAGCCTCTTCATGTTGTTTGTAACGTATTCACAGGCAAATAGATTCTTTGTAGCCTTATCCTCAAATACTCCACGTCCTGTTTCCTCAATAGCAAGCTTTGCAAGCTCACCATGCTTATCAAGAGCTGCTACACTACATTTAGCTACTATGTAGTCGATTTGCTCCTGTGTAAATGATGCATAATCATCTAAAGCCTTTAATGCTCTAGTAACTAGACCATCTACTTCCTCCTGAGGTGTCAAAATTTTATCTTCCATAAAAATCTCCTCCTATTAACTTTATATAGATTTATTTCACTTTTATTATACATAAAAAAAACGCCTACTTTTTAAGTAAGCGTTATTACAACCTTAAGTAAACGTTTTTAATAGATTTTTTCTTAATTTTTTTGGGTATTTTTAACTAAAACATGTCTTTTAGCTCTTTAAAGTCGTTTATTTTGTAATTAGAAGCTATATCCTTTTTATTATTAAAGAGGATAGATTTTATATTTGCATTATTTGCACATTCAATATCTATCTTTCTATCTCCAACGTAAAATGTATTATTTCTATCTAAGTTATATTTATCTACTAAATAATTAATACAATCAGGATTTGGCTTTCTCTTAAAATTTGTGCTATCTGATGAAATTATTTCTATAAAATCATTATCTATATTTAAATCCTTAACAATTTGATTTATAGAATTACCCTTATGAGTATAAATAAATAGCTTATAATTTTTAGAATATAAATAATTGATTGTATCAACCATATTTTTCATTGGCTTATAATCATATTGAGTAATACTTCTTTCCTTCTTATATTCCTCAAATAAGGTTTCAACATCTACATTTAGATCATTCGATACATATCTAAATAAATCTAATACTGATGTATCTAGAATATATTCTCTTAGATTATTCATTTTATAATTATATTTTGATAATACGTTACTGCAGGTCTTAGTGATTCCATCATATGAATCAATTAAGGTTCCGTCAACGTCAAAGATAAAAGAATACATAAATAAGCTCCCAAAGAAAAAGGATAGTTTGCCTATCCTTTTATAATTAATTTTTACTACTTGCGATGATTAATACTATTAATCTTAATACCTCTATATAAATATATACAAGGCTTACCTCTAATCCTAAAGCTACGCTCCACTCAGCATCCTTTGAAGCACCTGTTGCTACAACAGCATTTGCTTCATCAAAATTGAACACTAATGTGATAACTCCATATAATAGGAAGAAAGCTTCAATTGCAATTAATATAGGTAATATTGATGTATCAAACTGATGGCCAGTCCAACCCATAATTAAGATTATTAATGTAGTTATTAAAGCAATTGCAAGTCCAGCAAATGCTATAG
The DNA here is from genome assembly GCA_016282815.1 of Acholeplasmatales bacterium. Classification (GTDB taxonomy): domain Bacteria; phylum Bacillota_I; class Bacilli_A; order Acholeplasmatales; family Anaeroplasmataceae; genus Anaeroplasma. The sequence goes on along the minus strand of JAEELU010000103.1, from coordinate 714 downwards.
CGATTAATATAGCTCTAATCTTAGAACCAAATCTTAATATTCCTGTTGAATATAATAAAAGCATTATACCAAAAATTACTAATGTTACAGCTACAGCGATATAGCCAACACCAGATACAAATTGCTCAACGATACAAGTTACTGTTCCGAGAACTAGTCCCTCACATAAGGCATATAGAACTGATGCATATTTTGCTGCTCTGTATGAAAGTCTACCAACTATTACTGCTATAAAACCAATAATAGATGCTGCAATCAATACTCCTATAAATACGCCCCATGATTGATCATTAGATGCAATCTTTGGTAGGAATATACCTGTAACTACTGCGATAGCAATAGTAATTGCAAGTAAAATTCCAGTCTTAATTGATACACCCGCTATTGTTGCGTGTACATCTTCGTCTAAATAAGTTTCGCCTGTTTCAATCTTACTAAACAATGGTGTTTGTCTCATTTTCTACCTCCACTTTTTAACCAATATTTTTTCGATTTTAACCAATAATATTATATCATATTATTTTTCTATTGAAAGTGGAGAATGAAAATTACATATTATCACACGATTTATTAATCTAAAGCAAATAATCCTTCTTCCTCATCCTCGTGATTTATAGCTTCATCATTTCCCTCATCATTTGATAAATCACCAAAGAAATGCATCTTATTAAATTCATCAAATAATGTTTGATTTAATCTTGTTCTCTTGAATAC
>JAEELU010000102.1 GCA_016282815.1 Acholeplasmatales bacterium | reverse complement strand
TTTAATAAAAATATAAATATTATTATTTTTTATTTCTTTCAAAATATCATTGAGAAAAATTATAATTCTTTGACTATTTTTATATATTAAATATAAAAAATATTTGCTATAATAAAATAGCACGTAGAAAGGATAGTGATACTTTGAAGCATATAAGATATATAGTTTGTCATCCATCTAAAATAGCTTTATTTTATAAGGATAGTGCTCTAAAGGTATTATTATTCTTTTTATTATTCGTTTCTATTTTAATTGGTACAATGGCTGCTAAAACATTCACTAATCAATTCTTTTCAAATGATGATATTGATTATATTATTTCATTAGTTGATAAGAATAAGGATGATATCAATGTAAGCTATAAGGATTATAAGCTTACAGGTGATAGTGTAGCTATTAAGGATACTAATTATGAGTGCTATATTTTAACTGGTGATGAAACAAAAATTACTAATCCTGGATTAATTATGTTTTTAAGAGAGAATAGCGCTAATGTTTATTATGGCTATAGATTAATAGGTAATATTGAATATAAAAATATTGGATCAAATTATCAGTATTCAATAACAAATGTTAGAGCGAATAATAATATTGATAGATATAACTTTAGATGCTTTTTCCATGATTTATTATCTGTAAGTAATACTGGATATGCATTAACAGTTTTCTTAAGTAATATTATTAGCTTATTCCAATATTATTTAATATTCTCAATTATTGTTTTGTTTGTTTATTCATATTTCATTAATCCAACAATAAGTGTTAATGTCAGATTGAAATTATTAATTTATGATAGCTTAGTATATTTCATAGTAATGTTTTTCACATTTGCTTTTCAGATAAGCTTTTTACAATATGTTGCATTATTTATACCACTTATATATTGTAATGTGACCTTTTCACATATTATAAGGGTAAGAAGGTAGGGATTGTTTTGTTAAAGGATGAATTGATAAATAGTGGCTTAATAGCAGAAGCCAATATTATATCTATTAAATCACAATTAAATAAATCAACTAGGGATGTTAATATCAATATTAAGCTAAATAGTGTATTACCACTTAAGGATTATAATAAGGTATTAGAATTAACAAATAGCTATTTAAAGAGCCTAAAGGCTAATGTAGTAGTTAATATTGATTATGAGGTTGATTTTATTTCTAAGGAAATATTAACTGATTATTTATGCTATATACTTGATGTTTTAGAGGATAAATCTCCTAAATATAAAACATTAAGAAGTAATGAGCCTATGGTAGACGATAATAGTATCGCCTTTAAGATTCCTCATGATGCATTAGGCTTTGATGAGCTAGTTGATGATGTAAAGAAAATGCTAGAATCATATAAAATTACTTGTGAGGTATTAGTTGATAAGACAGAGGAGGAATCTGTTCAAGCTCAGATAGATGAAATAAATGAGGAAATCACTAATAAGCTTAGAGAGATGGAGGAGGAGACTAGAAGAAGTCAATCCTTCAACAAGGATATCCATGACGAGGAAAAGAAATATCGTAGTGCTAAAATAGATAATTTTGTTGATATTAGAGATATTCCAGAATCATATCAGGGATTAATTGATTATGCAAATAATGTAGGACCTTTAGAGTTTTTAATTGAGGGCTATATTTGTAGTATTGAAATTAGGGAATTTAATAATAAGAAAACAAATAAAAAGAATAATTTATTATATATGGCAGTTACTGATGAGACTGACACAATTGTTATTAAGAAATGGCTACGTACAGATAAGGAAGTAGAATTATATTCTAAGGAAATGGTTGAAAAAACTGAGGTTAGAATAACTGGTACAGCTTTATTTGATACATATGAAAACCAGGTAGTAATTACTGCTAAAACAATTGAAAAGCTTGGTATGCATAGAGAGGAAAAGAGATCTGATGATGCAGAAGTAAAGCGTGTTGAGCTATCTATCCACTCTAAGATGAGTGCCCTTGATGGTATCGATGAGGCTACAGATTTTCTAGCTATGGCTGCAGGCTGGGGTCATAAGGCTATGGCAATAACTGATAATAATGGCTTATATGCAGTACCTGATATTGATCACGTTATTTCTAAATATGAGGATTTCAAGCCTATTTATGGTGTTGAGCTACCATTTATAGATGATGAGAATTATTATATTACATTTGATAGAAGAGATATCGTACTTAAGGATGCTACATTCGTTGTATTCGATATTGAAACAACAGGCTTCTCTCATGAATATGATAGAATCATTGAAATAGCAGCAAGTAAGGTATATCAGGGTGGAGTAGTTGATTCATTTCAGGCATTTGTTAATCCTGAAAGAAGACTTTCAGATAAGATTAAGGATTTAACGCATATTACTGACGAAGAGGTTGAGACTGCTGATACAATTGATGTTGTATTACCTAAATTCCTAGAATTCTGTAAGGATTCAGTATTAGTAGCCCATAATGCGATATTCGATGTTCCATTCATTTATAGAAATATCAAAAGACTTGGAATTGATTATCCAGTACTTCCAGTAATAGATACATTAAATTTAATGAGATGCCTATATCATCAGCAAACAAAGAAATTTGATTTAGCTGCGATGTGTAAGATGTTTTCTGTAAAACAGGAATCTCACCATAGAGCTTCAGATGATGCTAGATGTACAGGACTATGCTTTTTAGCTTTATTAAATGAATTAAGTAGTAGAGGAATCTCTAATTATAATGATATTAATGATTTAATTGATCCAAATGTAATGTATAAGCTATTATTTGCAGATTTACATGTTGATATACTTGCAAAAAATCCAGCAGGATATAAGAATATGTTTAAGATCTTATCAGACAGCTTAACAACACATTTATGTAAGGATGCAAGATTATTAGCATCTGTTTTAAATAAATATAGAAGTGATATATTAGTTGGTTCGAATAGTGTTTATGGTGAAATATTCCATTTAATTTATAATGGTGAGTATGAAAAGGCTCATGAAAGAATTAAATTCTATGATTATGTTGAGGTATCACCAGTAAGCCTATATAACCATATGCTTAGTGATTTACCAAATGGTGGATTAGATATCGAGGATATTATTAAGAAAACAATTGAAATAGCTGATAGTGAAAATGTTCCTGTAGTTGCCGTTTCAAATTGTTATTATATTAATCCAAAGGATAAGAAATATAGAGATATATTAATTAATTTCCCTCAGCTTGGTGGATTAAGACATGATTTATATAGAGATGTAATTACAAATGGTAATCCAGCACCTGATGCTTACTTAAGAACTACAAATGAAATGCTTAATGAATTTGAATTCCTAGGTAAGGAGATGTCTAAAAAAATCGTAGTAGAAAATACTAATATGATTGCGGACATGATTGAAAAATATCCAGCATTTAAAAAGGAAATGTTCGCTCCAAGGGATGATCAATTCAAGGATAGTATTTTACATATTCCTTCAATAAAGGAAGAGGTAACAAGAATTGTTAACTCTAATGTTAAAAAGCATTATGGTGATAATCCACATAAGATTGTTACAGATAGAGTAGAAAGAGAGCTTGGTTCAATTATTAAATCAGGCTACGCATCAGTATATTATGTAAGCCACCTTTTAGTTACTAAATCACTTGAGGATGGTTACCTAGTAGGTTCCCGTGGATCAGTTGGTTCATCATTTGTTGCGACAATGATGGATATAACAGAGGTTAACCCACTTAAGCCACATTACAAGTGTCCTAAATGTAAATTCCATACATTTAAGATGACTGATGAGGATATCGAAAAATATGGAATAACTGATATTGAAAAGCCATTCCAGGAGATTTTAAGAAGCGAAAATTCAGGATATGACCTACCTGATATGGTATGTCCTATCTGTGGTAGTAAGCTTTCTAAGGATGGACATGATATACCATTTGAAACATTCCTAGGCTTTAATGGTGATAAGGTACCAGATATCGACCTAAACTTCTCAGGTGAATACCAATCTAAGGCACATGAATATATTAGATCTGTATTTGGATATGAGTATGCATTTAGAGCAGGTACTGTTGCCACACTTGCAGATAAGAATGCCTATGGATGCGTAATGAAATATTGTGAGGATTTCAAAAAGAATCTACGTTCTTGTGAAATCGATAGATTATCTAAAAAGCTAATTGGCGTTAGAAGATCTACAGGTCAGCACCCAGGTGGAGTTGTAGGTGTACCAAATTATGTTGAAATATTTGATGTTACACCAGTTCAATACCCTGCAAATGATCCTACAAATGCCTTTAGAACAACACATTATGATTATCATAAATTTGAAAATAACCTATTAAAATTTGATATACTTGGTCACGATGATCCAACTATTATTAAATATTTAATGGATTATGTACATCTACATCAGGATGAATTTGAATTTGAAAGACCACAGGATATTCCTATTGATGATAAGAATCTATATAGATTATTCAACTCAACTGATATAATTGGTTTAACACCTGAGCAATTAGGTATTAATATTTCGTCATATGGCTTACCAGAGCTTGGTACTAACTTCGTTCAGCAAATGTTACTTGATACATTACCTAAGAAATTTGCCGAATTAGTTAAGATATCAGGTCTATCACATGGTACAGATGTTTGGACAAATAATGCCCAGGACTTAGTTTTGGCAAAAACTGAATATGGTAAAATTGAATTTGAAAATGTAATAGGTTGTCGTGACGATATTATGGTTAACCTACTTGAATATAATCTAGAGCCTTTAAAGGCATTTAAGATTATGGAATTTGTAAGAAAGAATAATATCAGAAAGGGTGGCCTTGAGCAGTGGAAGGAATACCAAGCCTACATGAGAGAAAAGGGTGTACCAGAATGGTATATCTGGTCATGTGAGCAAATTAAGTACATGTTCCCTAAGGCTCACGCTATCGCCTACGTTATGATGGCACTTCGTATTGCTTGGTTCAAGGTATATAAGCCAATACTATTCTATAGTGCATGGCTATCAAAAAGAGCTAAGGGTCATGATGTTCATGCTTATCTAGGTGGACCAATGGCTATTAGAATGAGGCTTGAGGAATTAAATTCTAAGAAAACTACAGCAACAGAGGATGGCTTAGTTACTGCACTTCAAATAGCACTTGAAATGACATTAAGAGGATTTAAGTTCCTACCAGTTGATGTTAATAAATCAAGCGCAACTACATTTGATATAGAGGGTGATGCCCTAAGAATTCCATTCTCAGCAGTAGATGGACTTGGTGAGGCAGTAGCACTTGATATCGTTCAAAGAAGAGAAGAGGAGCCATTTAAATCTAAGCTTGATGTATTCAAGAGAACAAGATTAAATCAAACATTATTTGATGAATTTAATAAGATGCATTTCTTTGGTGATTTATCAAATGATGAGGGAAATGATGAAGCTATAAATCACGAGGATGAGGCAGAAGGATTATTCGCTTTAGATTAATAAATCGTGTGATAATATGTAATTTTCATTCTCCACTTTCATTAGAAAAATAATATGATATAATATTATTGGTTAAAATCGAAAAAATATTGGTTAAAAAGTGGAGGTAGAAAATGAGACAAACACCATTGTTTAGTAAGATTGAAACAGGCGAAACTTATTTAGACGAAGA
>JAEELU010000101.1 GCA_016282815.1 Acholeplasmatales bacterium | reverse complement strand
ATGGAATACACTCATGATATAAGTTATCAATTGTGAAGGAATCATTACAGATGCTAGTGTTGAACAACGCTCAAATAAATTTTCACCTAATGTTTGTACGGCATCAGGGATAACTAAATCACCTAACTTAGAGCATCCTGAGAATGCATATGAGCCAAGGAATTCTAGGTTTTCTCCTAATGTTACCTTTGTTAAATTAGCGTTATTAGCTAATGCATATGAGCTAATTGTTTCTACATTAATTAAATTTGCTTCAGTTAATCCAGTATTATAGAAGGCTGAATCTTGTAATTCTACTAATGATGATAAATCAACTGATGTAAGTGATGTACAGTTATAGAATGCCCTACTCCAAATATCATTTACGTTTCTTAAATTAATAGTTGTAAGTGATGTACAATTATAGAATGCTTCTTCGCCAACATAACTAAATGATGTATTTGAAGTTACACTTGTAAGTGAAATACAACCCTTACATAATGAACCATTAATATAATCATTATTTAATACTAAAGTTTTTAATGATGAACATCCTTCAAACATAGCATATGTCGCCCATTTAACTTTTGCTGAAGTTAATAGCTTATTATTCTTAAATATAGAGCCCTGCATCATTTCAAAATGATTACTAGATAAATCTAGCTCTGTAATCTTAGTGTTTTCAAATGCTGATTCACCTAATGATTTAATACTACTTGGAATAGTGATTGATGTTATATTAGAATCCTTGAATGCTCTACTATAAATATATTTAGAATTATCATTTATTTGAATTTGACTCTTTGTTTTATCAACATTCATAATCATTAAATATTGATTAGTTTGACTAGATATATAATATATATCATCAATTTTTTCAAATTCTAGATTTTGGCATAAATCTAAAATATTCATTAAATTATCAAATGTAATTTCAGTTGGAACAATTAGATGCTTTAATGCTGGATAATCATTAAATATATCAATATTAACACATTTAACATCATCTGATATTGAGCATGTGTCACTAGTCTTATCAATAATTTCATATAAATATGCGTATTTATTGGTTTCTGATTCAATATATCTACAATTATCATCATCAAATGTTTCTAAGCTTTCACAGCCTGAGAATGCATTACTACCAACAATATACAAAGTATCAGATAACAAGACTTTCTTTAATTTCTTACAATTAAAGAATGCACATGATTCTATATTAGTTAATGGACTAAATGATAAATTTTCAAGCGATTCACAACCATAAAACGCATCATAACGAATTGTGTTTGTGTTTGTAGCACTGATATCAGTTAAGCTAGTACATTGACTAAACATACCTCCTGGAATAACTGTTGCTGCTTCTAAACTTGCAGTCTTTAAGCTTGTACAATTTGAAAATACACCATAATCTTCATAATCTAGGTTTGCCTTTGGAAGATTTATGTTTTCTAATGCTGTACAATTTGAAAATGCACCATTTTCTACATTGATTACATTGTTTAATGCTACATCTGTTATGGCTTTACAACCTTCAAATGCTGAATTTCTAATTGTTTTAAGCTCTTCAAAATGTATTTCAGAAAGGCTTTCACATCCAGAGAATGCATTATAGCCTACTTCAGTCACACTATTTGCAGTTACCTTAGTTAAGTTTTTACAATTTTGGAAGGCATATTCATAAATATGCTCAACTGAATCAGGTATTGTTATTTCTTTTAGTTTATCATTACCTTGGAATGCATTTTTATAGATGTTGTATTTAGTAATTTGTAATTTTTTAGGAAATACTTTATCAGGATCAGGTAATGTTACTTTTGATGTATTACCTAACACACTTACTAGATACCAGCCTTCCTCATAAGTATCATATGCATCATGACCTGTATTTTCTAATTTAGAGAAAACGAAGATATTTCCATCCTTACCAGTTGTATGAATGATATATGTATGACCTTCTTCTTCGTATTTATCTTTTGTCAAATAATAACCACATCCACCAAATAATACCTTCATGGCCATTTCCATATTATATTTATCTGAACCCGAAACTATTTCAAGAAGCTTAGGACAATTGATGAAATTGTTTTCGCTTATTTCTTCTACTGATGCTGGAATTTGAACACCTACTAAATTAGGGTTATTATTTATCGCTCCATCTTCAATTGTTTTAGTTCCTTCAGGTATTACAAGCTCATAAATATTAGTTAAGTTACATAAAGCACCAGTTTTTATTACCTGAACACCATCCTGAAGCTTAATTTCCTTAGCATCCTTCTTAGTTACTTCAACAACCTCATAATATGGATTTAATATATATCCATTATATTTAACACCTTGAACAGTTTTAGTTGTCATTTCACCAACAAGCTCATCCTTATTTACATAATCAGGTAAATAATCAAGCTTAGTTCTCCATTCAACCACTCTATTCTTGGAATCAATATATCCACCATATGATGCTGTATCAATGATACCTGAGAATTCCTTAGCATATCTGAAGCAGCATTCATAATCGATATTCTTTAATATCTCAGTTTCCTTGAACTCTGCAGGATTGAATGTTGTATAGCTATAATTTGATAAGCCTAAATAGAATAATATTTGGAATAGCTTATTAGAATTATTAACAGTGATATTTGTATCATTTGTTATAGCATCCTGAAGTCTTCCCTTAAATAATGTTCCATCAGTAAAATTGATAGTATAGCTTAGGTTTTCATAATCACAAATTCTTATGTAATAACAAGTCTTGTTCTTATGCTTTCCTTCCATTCTATCTCTTTCTTCGATATAATATTCAAGCTTTCTTTTTGATAATGCAAAATCCTCTATTTCCTTTGCCTTAAAGCATGCATAATCATCTGTTAAATCAAATCTGTGATCAAAATCATAATAGAATTCAGTAAGCTTATCATTTTCAAATTTACAGAATCTATATCTAAAGCTTAGATTAGATAATTCAGTTCTTAAATCTGCGTTTGACATTGTAGCCTCTTGAATCTTAGATAGCTGATCCTCCTCTGATTTTAAGTCGATATCATATTTTGTGAATACTTCATAGAATGTGTCATCATACCAATAATACTTTTCACCATTAATATTGTAGGATGGCATATCCTGCTCAAATAGAGCTAAGCATTCACTTTTGTCCATACCGATTTTGCATAATGAGCTAGTACCACAGGATGTTAATCCTATGGCAATAGCTACTAATGATAAAACTAATACTACTAAACAGGATATTTTTTTCATATAAATTACCTCCTTTTAGTTCTGGGTGCCGACATATACTAAATTGTCGTCTGTTGAAGCGTCTGTAACATCTATTGTTCTCTTCATTTGACATAGTAAAGCTAACAATGGCTGTTCGCCTAATATTACTCTAATTGCACTTGTATCTAATAATAATTCTTTATCAGTAGATTGTGGATCAGTAATTCTAGTCATTAACGTATCAGCTGATAAGCTAATATTACCAATTTCTTGACTTGTGCTTAATGATCTTACAATCTTAATGATATTTTGAAGCTCATGCTCTGATAATATTGCAATATTACTATTATTGTTAAAATCAGTTGTTGTCTTAACATATTTATTATCTATTTCTACTACTACAGATTTTGAATTAATTTGTAGCTTCTTAGATATTGTAGCTCTTAGGATACTACTTGCAGTAATCTTAGCTAAATTATCATCTGAAATATCAGTTGGCATCTTGATTTCCTCATCAATTGTGATATTTACACCAGTAATTGAGATACCAAATGCACTTACTGATTCTATGAATTGTCGTAATGCTTCTGGCTTTATTATACCATAACTATCTTGATTTGTACTATCATATACCTTAACTGACTTATCTACATCATCAATTGGTATT
>JAEELU010000012.1 GCA_016282815.1 Acholeplasmatales bacterium | reverse complement strand
TTTGGTGATTTTTCAATAAGCTTATCAAATGCCATTATAGCCTCATCAAAATGACATACATCTAGTTCATGCTGAGCCATTTGAAGTAATGCTATAAGATCATCATCCTTATTTTGAGGAACTGTATATGTGTTTTGACAATAAGGACATTTAACAATACCACCCTTTGCCTTATTTAGCTCTTCTCCAAGTGGAGCTCCACATACAGTACATATAAACTTTTGTAATTCCATAAAAACCACACTCCATTAAATAAATTAAAAAAGCTCTCGTTGTAATACCATATTATTCCTGAGAGCTTTTCTAAATTCAATATTATCTAATTATTTAACAAACATATTTCTAATTACTGATATTAGATTACCCTTAAGTAGCCATCTAGACATACTAAATTTAGTTGTGTCCATTAATTGGAAATCCTCAGCTATAAAGCCTGTTGTACTACTAATAACATTCTTTTCAACTAATATATCAAGTACGAAGAATACTACAGATACTAAAGCTGCGAATATTAATAGATATAATGCCATACCAAGTAATCCATCAACAACTCTAATAAAGCTATTCTCTCTTAATGCATTAGCAATAGCCTTAAGGATGATAAATACGATAGTCATACCAACAAATAGAATTGTAAATGCAATTAAGCGCATATAGAACATAGTTGCCTTATTGCTAATAATAGTTGTAAGGAGCTCACCGTTATATTGAGCTGATGCTGTCACAACCTGGTCACCATATCCAGAAACGAACATTCCAGTAAACCATGATAACCAATCTGGTAAATGTAAAGCTCTAGAGAATACAACCTTGGCTGTAGCCTTAGAGCCAAGCTCTGTCATTGAGCTAACAATAGATGCATTTACACCATCATTAATATTCTTATAGAAAAAATTATAATCCTTTAACATTTCTGATAAATTACCAGCAAACATAATTGATAAACCAATTAAGACTAATACACATAAAATTGTAATCATCTTATTCATAAAGCCACGCTTAAAGCCTATGAACATAAATAACAAAGCTAATAATATAATTACAGCGTCTATTATTCCGAAAAATCCCATGTACATGTGAATCACCTTCTTACCACAATATATTATAGTGTATATTTAAAAATTTCTCAATGATAAATGAATATTTTTTATTTTTATTAAAAAATAAATACTTGTAAGAAATTTTAAAAAATAATTGAATATAAATGACAATTATTGTATTATTTTAATAACGTAACTGTATTGGAGGCGAAAGAGATGGATGAAAGAAATCCACTAAAGCTTGAAAGCCAATTATGCTTTCCGCTTTACGCATGCTCAAAGGAAATAATAAAGCTTTATAAGCCATTCTTAGATAAGCTTGATTTAACATATACACAATATATAACTATGATGGTTATGTGGGAGTATAAAACTATCACAGCACATGAGCTTGGTGAAAAGCTATACCTAGATTCTGGTACACTTACTCCGATGCTTAAAAAGCTTGAATCAAAGGGTTTCATTGAAAGATCAAGATCTAAACGCGATGAAAGAAATCTTGATGTTACTATAACTGAGGCTGGTATTAAGCTAAGAGATAAGGCTGTTGAGGTACCTTCAAGATTATCTCAATGTCTTCCACTAGATGCTGATAAGGCACTAGAGCTATATAAATCATTAAATGAGCTTTTAGCTCTATTAAAGAAGTAATACAAAGAGCATTATATGCTCTTTTTTATATCTTTTAAGCTGTTTTTGTTATATAATATATGAGGTGATTATAATGAATTATTTTGATGAATTTCAAAAGCTATTAATTTCATATGATATAGATGCTTATATAGTTCCTACATCAGATTATCATAATAGTGAATATGTAAGTGACTATTTTAAGGTACGTGCCATTCTAACTGATTTTACTGGTAGTGCAGGTACATTAGTAGTTACTAAGGATAAGGGCTATTTATGGGTAGATGGTAGATACTTTATACAAGCAGAAAAGCAGGTTAAGAATGCTAAAATTGAAATAATGAAAATGGGTCAGCCTGATGTTCCTACTATCAAGGAATTCCTAGTAGATTTCTTCAAGGATGTAAAAAGAAAAAATCTAGGATTTGATGCTAGAGTTGTAACAACTAAGTTCGCTGAGGAAATCAGATTAGCTCTTGGAAATGAAATAAATCTTCATACAGATACTGATTTAATTAATGAAATATGGCTAGATAGACCTAAGCTTCCATTCTCTGTATTATATAGACTAGATAATTCTTTTGCTGGTAAAACATTTGAAGAAAAGATTATATTAGTTAGAGATGAAATAAGAAAGCATTCTGCGGATATGCTAATACTAACACAATTAGAGGATCAGGCATGGCTATTTAATCTAAGAGGAAATGATGTATTACATACACCAGTATTCCTAGCATATACTATTATTACTAAAAACCAGGTAATGCTATTTGTTGACACAAATAAAATAGATTTAACAATCCAAAAATATCTTGATGAAAATGATATTATTGTTAGAGAATATAGTGATATTTATAATTATGTTGTAAGTATCGCAGATAAAAAGATAATGATGGATTTAAGTAGAGTTAATTATCAGCTATATCTATCATGTGATTTAAAGAACGATATAATAGATGCAGTTAATCCTACTCTTCTTCTTAAGGCTATAAAGAATGATATTGAAATTAAAAACATCAAGGAAGCTCACATCAAGGATGGTGTAGCAATTGTAAAATTCATGCGTTACCTTAAGGAACAATATGAGAAAGGTGCTGATTTAACTGAAATATCATTATCAGATAAATTACAGGAATTAAGAGAAAAGGATAAGGGATTAATCGAATTATCCTTCGATACAATTTGTGCATTTAAGGACCATGGTGCTATGATGCATTATAAGGCAACTGAGGAATCAAATGCTAAGGTTGAAGGAAATGGATTCCTACTTGTAGATAGTGGTGGACATTATCTTGAGGGTACAACAGATATCACAAGAACATTCGCACTTGGTAAGCTAACTGAGGAAATGAAAAACAACTTCACTACAGTATTAAAAAGTGTAATTGCTCTATCTACTGCTGTTTTCCTTGAGGGATGTACAGGACAGAACCTAGATGTTTTAGCAAGAACACCTATTTGGAAAAAATTAATTGATTATAAATGTGGTACAGGCCATGGTGTAGGACATATTCTATCAGTTCATGAGGGTCCAAATGCCTTTAGATGGCAAACACCTAACGCTGTTATCGAACCAGGTATGATAACTACAAATGAGCCAGGTATCTATTTAGAGGGTAAGTATGGTATTCGTACAGAAAATGAAATGCTTGCTGTATACAAGGAAAAGAACGAATGGGGTACATTCCTTGAATTTGAAACTATTACCTACGCTCCAATTGATCTAGATGCTATTAAGCCATTATTATTAACTAAGCCTGAAAAGGAATGGTTAAATAATTACCATCAAATGGTATTTGAAAAGCTAAGCCCATATCTTAAGGGTGATGATTTAGAATTTTTAAAGGAATATACAAAAAAGATATAATCACAATCGATTATATCTTTTTTTACATTATTATTGCATCAGTTATAGATATTTCATCACAGCTGATTATTTTTGTCTCGTTATCATTCTCGATAATTAGATGTCCATCCTTATCGATATCCTTTACTAAATACTCTACTTCCTTATAATTAATAGTCTTACCGATTACATTGCTGTATTCTCTATACATATTAATTATTGTATTAGTATTTACGGTAGTTAAATATTTAAAATATTTACAAACCTTAAATATTAATTTCTTCATATCAGTGATAAATTCACCAATACCAATTCCATTTACACCAGGATAGTCATTCATATTAATTCCAATACCAACGATAGATGCCTTAAACTCACCCTCGTAGACATCCTCAATTAATATACCAGAAAGCTTTCCTTCATATAAATAGATATCATTAGGCCATTTAATCTTAGCATTAATATTATAATCATTTAATGCAAGTATTATAGCAAGAGGTGCGATTATTGCAGAATTATATTTTTCCTTAAATAAAATAGAGAATGTTAAATCATTTTTTGATTCCCATCTTCTATCATATCTTCCTCTTCCCTCAGTTTGATTAATTGCCCATAGAATTGTATTATCCTGATACTTATCATATTCATTTTTTAAATGAGTATTAGTAGATGGTATTTCATCAACTTGAAGAAGTGAGAATCCATCCTTTTCTTCTATTCTTTTAATATCCATAGGCTTATTTTAATTCAGATAATGTCTTTTCAAATGATTCGATATCAGTAATAGCATAAGATTTAACATCAGTTAATGTCTTTCTTACAAAGCCCGATAATGTTTTACCAGGTCCGATTTCAACGAATGTATCAACACCATTATCCTTTAAATACTTAAGTGTATCCTCGAAATATACAGAATTACAAATTTGCTTCTCAAGTAAATCATTTAGATTCTTTGATTCTTCCTTACCTGATACATTATATACAACCTTGTAATCTGGAGTTTTATTTTCAAATTTGTCTAATACCTTTCTTAATTCCTTTGATGCAGGGATTAATAAAGATGAATGGAAGGCACCTGATACATTAAGAGGGATAACTCTCTTAGCACCAGCCTCCTGTAATAATGGCATAGCATTGTCAACACCCTTATTGTCACCAGTGATTACGATTTGACCAGTACAATTGTAGTTAGCAATTTCACAAATTCCATCAACACCCTTGATGATTTCAAGAATCTTTTCTCTATCCATACCAATTACAGCTGCCATTTTAGTAGTACCTAGAGGTAATGCATTTTGCATAATCTTACCTCTATTTTTTATTATTTCAATTGCATCATCAAGCTTCCAAGCATTTGAAAATGCTAAAGCACTATATTCACCAAGTGATAAGCCACATACATATTCAGGAATGATATTATTCTCCTTAGCAAGCATTGCTAGGCTGTATGATGTTAATAGCATAGCCTTTTGTGCATATTCAGTTTGATTTAATACCTCAGCTGGTCCATTAAAGCATAAATCTCTAATCTCGGGAAATTGATCATAAATATTTTTTACTACATCATATTTATCATAAAAATCCTTACCCATACCAACTGCCTGACTACCCTGTCCGGCAAATAAAAATGCAATCTTCATAATTCTACTCCTTATAATCCGATACTTCTAAATTTCTTGTATCTATTATCTATTAATTCCTTCTTATCCTTATTAGATAATTCTTCAATCTTATTAGCTAGCTTATTCTTTAAATCCTTAATAAATTCATCAGAAGGTGTTTTAACTCCACCAAGTGGCTCTAATATTATTTCATCTACAATATCCATTTCCTTTAGGTCATGGCTTGTAAGCTTCATAATATTCGCAGCCTCCTCAGCAGTCTTTCTATTCTTGAATAGAATAGATGAGAAACCCTCTGGAGATAATACTGAATAAATAGCATTTTCAAACATAAATATATAGTCTGAAATAGTTAAAGCAAGTGCTCCACCAGAGCCACCCTCTGATAAAACAATCGCAACTACTGGAACATTTAGCTTTGAGAATTCCATTAGGTTAGTAGCGATAGCTCTAGCCTGTCCTCTTTCCTCAGCACCCTTACCAGGGTAAGCACCTGAGGTATCAACTATAGTAATAATTGGTCTATTGAACTTCTCAGCTTCCTTAGCAAGTCTTAATGTCTTTCTAAAGCCCTCTGGAGAAGTCATACCAAAGTTTCTTTTAATTGAATCATTAAAATTAGTACCCTTTGCTTGGGCAAGGATAGTTACTGGAGTATCGTTTAATAATCCGATACCAGCAATAATTGATTGGTCATCAGAAAATAGCTGATCACCATGTAGCTCTATAAATGTAGGGAAAAGCTTCTTGATTAATGTAGAAGCCTTTAATCTATTTTGACCTCTAGCAATTATTACTCTATCCCAGTGAGATAGATTAGAATATGTTTCCTTCTTTAGCTTATTTAATTCCTTAGTTTTAGCCTTAAACTCTTGAGATTCAGGCTCTAATGATAGAATTAATTGCTCTAATTCAGCAATCTTTAATTGATTCTCTTCTAAATTGCTCATATTAGTTATACCTGTGAAGCTTTAATAGCAATGCTAAAGTTTGCTTCATATCCTTTCTATCAACAATTTTATCAATATAGCCCTTTTCAAGGTTAAATTCAGCAGTTTGGAATTCCTTTGGTAATGTTTCCTTAATTGTTCTTTCAATTACTCTCTTGCCTGCAAATCCTATTAATGCATTTGGTTCAGCAAGTGTAATATCAGCAAGTGATGCAAATGATGCACTAACACCACCAGTTGTAGGATCTGTTAATACTGCAATATATAAGCCCTTTTCACGAACCTTAGCGATAGCAGCACTAGTTTTAGCCATTTGCATAAGAGAAATAATACCCTCCTGCATACGTGCTCCACCTGAGCATGTAAATATAATAAGAGGCAAATTCTCTTCATATGCCTTTTCAGCAAGTAATGTTACCTTTTCACCTGTAACACTACCCATTGAACCCATCATGAAATAGCTATTCATAACACCGATTAATACAGTAATGCCATTGATTTTACCCTTAGCACATACGATAGCTTCATCAGTTTCAGTTGAAGCTTTAGCTTCCTTTAGCTTATCCTCGTAATCAGGGAAATCAGTATACTTTTCCTCAAGGTTATCAAATAATATTTGATAATCTCCATCAAGGATTTGGCTTAATCTTTCCTTTGGTGTTAATCTAAAGTGGCTATTACAGAATGGACAAACATTAAGGTTTGATAATAAATCCTCTTTTACAATTAATCTACCACAGCTAACACATTTAGCCATTAAATCATCTGGTACCTGCTTTTGTAAAAGTGGTTCATCCTTTTTTCTGATATTTAGTTTATCAAGTGCTTCATTAAATTCATTTAATTCTTCTTTTCTTTTATCGAAGACGCTTTGCATTTTCATCAAGCTCCTTTATAAAACTCTCAACAAATGTAGTATCATAATTACCCAAAATGAATGTTGGGTGATGAAGTAATACATAATGGAATTCTGTAGTAGTTTTAACACCATCAATGATTAATTCCTCAAGTGATGCTCTCATTCTTCTTATACATTCAAGACGAGATTGACCACTTACAACAAGCTTTAAAATCATTGAATCATACCAAGGTGAAATAGTATAGCCTGTATAAACAGATGTATCTATTCTTACTCCTAATCCACCTGGAGTATGCATAAAATTAATCTTACCTGGATTTGGTCTAAAGCCATTATTCATATCCTCGGCAGTAATTCTACATTCTATTGCATGACCGTATAGCTTTATATCCTCCTGCTTCATAGAAAGTGGAAGACCATAAGCAATTTTTATCATATTCTTAACGATATCTACATGAGTTATTTCCTCAGTTACTGCATGCTCAACCTGAATTCTTGTGTTCATCTCAATGAAATAATAGTTTTCATTCTTATCAACGATGAATTCAATTGTACCTACACTATCGTAGCCTACATACTTACATGCCTTAATTGCAGATTCGTATAGATTATTTTTTAATTTTTGACTAATAGATTGGCAAGGTGCTTCCTCAAGCATCTTTTGGTTTCTTCTTTGCATTGAGCAGTTTCTTTCAAATAGATGTACTACATTACCATGCTTATCGCACATCATTTGAACCTCAACATGCTTAGGACCAACGATGAATTTTTCTACGTAGATTTCATCGTTACCGAAGAACTTTCTTGCTTCATCCTTAGCTTCCATATATAAGTTATCAAATTCCTGTGATGAATTAACTCTTTTGATTCCCTTTCCACCACCACCAAGTGATGCCTTAATTAATACAGGGTATCCAATTTCATCAGCGATTTTGTGGCCTTCTTCCATATCAACAGCCTTATATGAGCCTGGTACGATAGGTACTCCAGCCTCTCTCATACTCTTGATAGCCTCTGCCTTATTACCCATTTTCTCCATTACCTCTGGATTAGGGCCAATAAATGTCATACCACACTTTTCAACCATTCTTGCGAATTGTGAGTTCTCTGATAAAAAACCAAAGCCTGGGTGTATAGCATCACACCCAGTTAAGCAAGCTGCGCTAATTATGCGCTCCATATTTAAATATGATTCGCTAGATGGTGCCTCACCGATACAAACTGTTTCAGTGGCAAGCTCCTTATGTAGAGCATTCTCATCACCCTTAGAGTAAACAGCAACAGTCTTAATACCCATTTCCTTACAAGCACGGATAATTCTAACAGCTATTTCTCCTCGGTTCGCAATTAATATTTTTTTAAACATAATTAATCACCTATTATAAATAATTTTTGTCCGTATTCTACCATTTGGTTATCATTAACTAAAATCTTCTTAATAGTTCCTGATTCCTTAGCTGTTATTTCGTTCATTACCTTCATAGCTTCAATAATACAAAGCTTATCACCCTTGTTAACCTTTGCACCCTCAGTAACAAATGGCTTACCGCCAACTGATGGAGCACTATGGAATGTACCAACAAGTGGAGATGTTACATATTTATTGTTATCTACTGCCTCAGGAGCATTTTGAGCCTCAGGCTGTGCTACTGGTGCTTGTGGCTGAACAAATGGTACCTCTAAATTAGGAAGCTTCTTAGAATCAAATGTAACTCTAATACCATCCTGCTCATATTCCATATATGTAAGACCAGATTCCTTAAATATTTGTAATAAATCCTTTAAATCCTCAAACTTCATATTATCTACCTACCTTTTTCTCAACCAAATTAACTAGGTCGCTTACAGTCTTTAAATGCTCAATTTCCTCATAAGCGATTACAACTCCATAGATTTCCTCAAGCTGTAATGTAAGCTCAACAGCATATATACTATCAATACCTAAGTCCTCTCTTAATCGAGCTTCAGGCTTTACTTCTTCCTCGTCAACGTTTGCACATTCAACAAAAAGCTTTCTTATTTCCTCAAACATATTGCTATCTCCCTTCGCGTTCGTTAGTCCAAAAATTGTTTAAAAATATTTTGTAAGCACCCTCAGTAAATGGAGGCTTCTTTAATAATTCATATGTTTCATTTGATAGCTCTAAATTAGTACCAAATTCATATCCTGCGTCTGTAAACTTTGATAAATATTTATTTATCTTAGCTTCATTGTTCAAATCCATTAATGTTTTTAGCTGTGGAGCAAATAGCATTGTATAGTTACCCTTTCCACAAATACAATCATATTGCTTAATAAGTGGCTCATATACTGGACCAAATTCTGTATAAGCACATGATGTAATAATAATGAATTTTTGATCTCTTGGGTTTCTAATTCCATGGAATGATTCACCATTCTCTGGAGATTTTTGACCCATATAGGTATTCATCATTGATAGCATTCTATCAGTAAATACCTTCATTGTTCCCGGCATACCGAAGAAAAATAATGGATAAGATTCAATGAAGATATCACATTCCTCAATCTTTTTCTTAATCATAGGAATGTCATCAGTTTTAATTACACATTCTCCTTCAGTTCTTCCCCAGCAGGAAAGGCATCCTGTACATGGCTTTATGTTTAAATCAGCCAAATTGATATATTCAACCTCTGCATTAGTAGCATCAGCTAATCCTTTGACAAATGCCTTAGTAACATTGATTGTCGCAGAATGCTCTTTTTTGGGGCTACCATTTAATATTAAGATTTTTTTAACATCAGCTGATTCCATAAAAACCTCTAATTATTCGTAAATTTTACTCTTTTCAACACTTGTAAATGTCATTGTTCCCTTTGCTCTAACCTCATCGTCAACCATAACCTTAGCATCGAATACGGCTAAAGGACCAATTAGCTTTGTTTTATTAACTGTGATTGTTAATCTGTCTCCTGGAATTACAGGCTTAACAAATTTGAAGTTATCAACCTTTAATAAAACATAAATAATATCAGGATTTGAAGCATCAGTATCAAATACTAAGCTACAAAGCTGAGCACAAGACTCAATAATTAATACACCTGGCATAATAGGAGCATCAGGGAAATGTCCCATGAAGTATGGCTCATTTACTGATACATTCTTAATACCTGTTGCACTTTCACCTGGATTAAGCTCTAATACGCGCTCAATCATTTGGAAAGGAGGTCTTTGCTTAATTCTCTTGTTGATTTCATTAATATTCATCATTATAGTGATAAACCTCCATCAAGTGTAATAATTTGTCCTGTAATATATGAAGCATCATCTGAAGCAAGGAAGGCAACTAGATTAGCAACCTCCTCAACCTTACCACGTCTCTTTAGAGGTATAGCCTCTACATACTTAGCCATAGTAGCGTCATCTACTGCTTCAATCATATCTGTTTCGATAAATCCTGGAGCTACTGCATTAACTCTAACACCACGAGAACCCATTTCCTTAGCTAGAGTTCTAGTGAATTGGTTAACTGCACCCTTAGTTGCACTGTATACAGTTTGACCAGGTAAAGAATATGTTCCTGAAACACTTGACATATTTACGATAACTACGCCATTCTTTCTATTTCTCTTAGAAATAACCTCTTTAGCACAATAAAAATAACCCTTAATGTTTAAATTCATTGCCATATCAAGATTTTCTACATGTAATCCTAAAAGTGGTTCATCTCTAACGATACCAGCATTGTTTACTAATAAGTCAATTTGCTTATATGTTTCATGTACCTTAGCTACCATTTCCTTTACTTCCTCGTAATTAGAAACATCAGCCTTGTAGATCATACCATCTCCGCCATTAGCCTTAATGATATCTAATACCTCTTTAGCCTTTGCTTCATTAGAAGCATAATTGATAACTACTGTATATCCCTTTTCAGCAAGCTTGATTGCACAAGCTCTACCAATACCACGAGATGCCCCTGTAACTATTGCAACCTTCATAATATCCTCCAATAATTATTTCTCTAATACTACTGCTGTGTAGCTTCCACCATAACCGTAAGCTACAACTAAAACCTTATTTAAATCCTTTGAATTAACTGTACACTTTGTGACATTCTTACCAACTAGGTATGCATCTGAAGAAGCTAATTCACCAGATAGCATTAATGAAGCATGTGCAAATGCTAAGCTAGCTGCAGCACTTCTTGCCTCACCGATATGCTTCTTAACGTTAACAATTGGCATCTTGTCTAGGTTATTGAATACCTTAGCTAATGCTACTGTCTCTTCGTTATCGATCTTCTTATCACCATTTGCAAAGCCGAATACACAATTAATATCTGATGCTTTAACATTTGCATCCTTAAGTGCATCATTGATTGCTACTACTAAAGCTTCATTTGAGCCCTCAAGTGTAGTAAAGTCAACACTGTGATGAGCCATACCATAGCCTAATACGTGAGCATAAACCTTAGCACCACGCTCAGCTGCCTTCTTATCATCCTCAAGTAGGATAGATACAGAGCCATCAGATAATGTATAACCATTACCATTAGCATAAGGCTCGTTAACCTTATCTGCAATCTTACCTTCCTTAGAGTAGATTTCATTGATAATTTCAATATTTTCATCAGTACCTGTGGCAAGTACAGCCTCTTCAGTGCTCTTCCTTAGGATATCCATACCATAAGCTACTGAAGCAAGTCCTGATTGGCTACCATTTGTAATAGTAACATTGTAGCCCTTTATACCAGAGCAGATTGATAAATAACCACCTGCTGCATTATATACTGTGTTAGGGAAATTGAATGCTGAACCATTTGCATTACCCTTTAATGTAATATTCTCTTGGAAATTTAAGCAAGTACCTAATGCACCCTCGCAAGTACCAACTACAATACCAATCTTTGTTGCATTCTCATCAGTAATTTGATAATTACCATCCTTTAATGCATTCATACCAGAAACAACCTGAAGCTTAGATAGATTATCATGCTTTCTGAATGTCATACCTAAACCAAATTCATCATAATCAGCTCTTTCAACATGTGATTGAATTGATGTAGTCTCTGGAGTAAATGAATTTACGTTGTTTACATAGTTATCCTTACCATTACCAAGTGGAGAAACAATTCCTAAGCCTGTAACAGCAATCTTGTTTGTATTATTCTTAACTACTACTGAGCCTTCATTCTTAGAAAAAATAATTGATGCATTATTTCCACCGAATGCGAATGAGTTACTCATAACAGTTTCAAGCTTCTTTTCCTTTGCTTCGTTATATACGAAATCAATATTACCAGCCTTAACCTTTAGGTTTTCAATGTCCTCAGCTGTATATCTTAATGTAGGTAATACTACATTGCTTGTTAAACACTTAATTGAGAATACTGCCTCGATAGCACCTGCAGCACCTAAGCAGTGACCAACCATTGCCTTTGTAGATGATACAGATAAATCATTATTGCTACCATCGAAGATTGTATGAAGTGATAAGAATTCTGCGTTATCGTTCTTAGCTGTACCAGTACCATGAGCATTGATATAGCCGATTTCATCCTTCTTAACTCCACTTGATGTGATTGCCCAATTGATTGCGTTCATTTGGCCCTCTCCATCCTCTCTTGGAGCAGTAATATGGTGAGCATCACTTGATACACCAGCACCTAATACCTCACAGTACATCTTAGCGCCACGTGCCTTTGCATGCTCATATGATTCAACAACTACAACACCTGAGCCTTCACCAAGTGTTATACCTGTACAATGATTGAATGGTGAACAAGGATTTGCATCAAGTGCATGTAATGCTAGGAAACCAGCATATGGAACACTTGCGAATGAATCAGTACCACCAGCAAGTACGATATCAGCCTTACCGCTTCTGATTAAATCACAAGCATAAGAAATTGAAATTGTACCAGCAGCACAAGCATTTGCAACGTTAGTGATTACACCACCGCAGTGGAATACTTCAGCAACGTCATTTGCAATTCTTGAAATTGGCATCTTAGCAATATCGCTCTTATCACGGTTGTTTTCATGATAATGTGCAATTGAAACTGCACCACCAACACATGAACCCATGATAACAGATACTCTACTATCATTTGCGAAATCCTTAAGACCACTGTCAGCCATAGCCTCTCTTGCAGCCTTAATAGCAAATTTAGATACTCTATCCATATCCTTTGTGCCTTCGATAGAATCTAAATCAAACTTCTTAACCTCTGCGCCAAGCTTAGCGTAGCAGTCCTTTGTATCTACTGAAGTTTTCTCCTCAATACCAGAAACACTTCTCTTTGCATTATTAAAACATTCTTCTACATTGTTACCAATTGCACTGATCATACCTAAACCAGTAACAACGCAACGATTCTTAATTTCAGTCATACGATTTCTCTCCTTAAATATCTATTAAAAAAAATTTATTGCAAGCTTAAACAAGTTTGCAATAATTAAATACTACATATGAGCTACGATGTAAGCTGCTAATGAGTCAATATTTTTGAAATTTGTTTTGTCAATTCCAGATGTTTGAACACCGAATGTTTCATCGATGAATGCAACTAACTCGATTGAGTCAATTGAATCTAGACCAATTCCCTCATTGAATAGAATTGTATCATATTGTAATTCATCTGCGTCAACACCTAATTCGTTAACAAAAAATTCCTTTAATTGTGCTTTTACTTCCATATCAGTCATATATAATTTTCCTCTCTTCTCTAATGAATTCCACCCTATTATATCATTATAGAATAAAATGTCAAGTAAACTTTTCTTTTTCAACTAGGTATATTACATATACCTATGTTTTTTTGACATTTTTTTTGCATCTTGACTTAAAAATATATAATTTTATAATTATTATTGGTGATAGCAAAATGAAATTAAAAATTAAGGATTTAGCTATTATGGCCATAATGGAAGCATTACTAATTGTATGCTCAAAATTTGCATTTAATATTGGTCCAATTCCACTAACATTACAGACATTTGCAGTGTTCATAATTCCACTAATATTAGGTGTAAAAAAATCAATTATTGTATTTTCATTATACATAATTATGGGTATAGCAGGCCTTCCTGTATTCAGTAAGGGTGGAGGCTTCAGCTATGTGTTTGAGCCATCATTTGGATTTATTATTGGCTTCTTTATTTCATCAATCATAATAGGTATATCATCTAATTCAAATAAAATATATTCCAAATATATAACTACTACTATCGGATTGTTAGTAATCAATATTTGTGGTGTTATATACATGTATCTAATAATGAATTATTATCTAGGAATCGATAAATCATTTATAGATGTAATTTCCTTAGCAGTACTTCCTTTTATCTCAAAGGATTTTATAACAGCATTTTTAGCATGTATTATCTATTCTAGATTATCAATTATTTTATATCATAGAGAAAAAACAAATATCTCAAACAATATGAATATGTATGATATTTAATTTCTTAGATTATATGATATAATAGCACTGATAATTATATAGGGAGGAAAATATGAAAAAGATTTACGAAGGTAAAACAAAGAATGTTTATTCTCTTGAAAATGGTAATGTATTACTAGAATTCAAGGATGACTGTACTGGTAAGGATGGAGTATTCGATCCAGGTGAGAACCAAGTTGGTTTAAAAATTGAAGGAATTGGTAGATCAAATCTAGAAACATCTATTCACTTCTTCGAGCTATTAAAGAAGGAGGGAATCAAGACTCACTACGTTAGCGCAAATATCGAAAAGGCTACAATGGAGGTTTTACCTGCAAAGGTATTCGGACATGGTCTTGAGGTTGTATGTAGATTAGTTGCTACAGGCTCATTCATTAAGCGTTATGGTGAGTATATTAAGAATGGTACTCCTTTAGAGGGTGGCTATGTTGAATGCACATTTAAAAATGATGCTTTAGGTGATCCACTTGTAACAAAGGATGCTTTAGTAGCTTTAGGTGTAATGACTGCTGAAATGTATGATTCTATTAAGGAACAAACATTAAAGATTACTAAGGTTGTTGCTGATGATCTAAAGACTATGGGCTTAGATTTATGGGATATCAAATTTGAGTTTGGTTATAACAATAATGAGGTTATCCTAATCGATGAAATTGCATCTGGTAATATGAGAGTTTACAAGGGCAATAAGATTATGGACCCAATCGAGTTAACAAAGGTTATTCTAAAAAAATAATAAAAAAAAGAATTCTTAAGAAAAATCTTAAGAATTTTTTTTACGCCTTATATGTATCCTCTAAATCTAATGATGCTATAGCATTTAAGCTTAGATCAGCAAAATCATTAGGGAATACCTTATTTTGATAATAGCCTGCTACTGCTATCATAGCTGCATTATCTGTACAATATTTAATTGATGGGATAGCAATATTGAAATCCTTGCCCTCATCCATAAATCTTTCCTTTAAGCCCTTATTAGCTGATACTCCACCTGCAACAATAATATTATTTACACCATATTCCTTTGCAAGCTTTAATGTCTTTCTAACTAATACCTCTGTAACAGAATCCTGGAATGATCTACATAAATCATTAACATTAATTTCCTCACCACGCTGATTAGCATTATGATTTAAATTAATTACAGCGCTCTTAAGTCCAGAAAATGAGAAATTATAGCTTCCGTCATCTAGATACACTCTTGGTAAATGATATGTATCATTACCTAAATGAGCAAGCCTATCAACATGTGGGCCTCCTGGATATGGTAAGCCTACTACTCTTGCTACCTTATCATAGGCCTCTCCTACTGCATCATCTAATGTTTCACCAATTATTTCAAATTTAAAATGGTCCTTCATATAGATTAATTCAGTATTACCACCAGAGACTAATAGTGCAATTAATGGGAATTTCATCTCATGCTCAATAGCATTAGCATATATATGGCCAGCTAGGTGATGTACAGCAATTAGCTTTTTATTATACATCATCGCGAATGTTTTAGCGGCATTTACACCAACAAGTAATGAACCGATTAATCCAGGGCCATATGTTACGGCAACTAGATCAATATCCTCAGGCTTTACATTGGCAACCATTAATGCCTCCATAAATACCATAGTGATTTGATATACATGGTGACGTGATGCTACCTCAGGAACAACACCACCAAATTTTTCATGTATTTTTATTTGTGAATTAATAACATTTGATAAAACCTCCTTGCCATCTCTAACTACGGCAACTGATGTTTCATCACAACTTGATTCTACACCTAATACTAGCATTTTATCACCTACCAATACTCTTAAATGCTACTCTAATAACCTTAGATAAATCATTAGGATTCATCTCTATCTGTAATCCTATTTTTCCACCAGAAAAAATAATCCTATCATAATTTAATGCACTCTCATCTACAATTGTAGGAAATACCTTCTTCATACCTATAGGTGAGCAGCCACCTCTAATATAACCAGTTATTTGATTTATATCCTTAACATGAATCATATCTAAGGATTTAACACCAAATTCCTTAGCACATTTCTTTAAATCTAATTCCATTAATACAGGTACGACAGCAACATAGTTCTTCTTATCATTTCCAACTAATACTAATGTCTTAAATACCTGGTTAGGGTCCTGATTAAGTAGCTTAGCCACATTCTCGCCATCTACTGCAACACCCTCTTCATGTGGATATTCATATGTATTATATTTAATTTTCTTGCTATCTAAAATTCTCATTGCATTTGTTTTATCCATATTAATAATCCTCATGATATCCATAGTAGCTTCCTATTACATTAAAGCCCCATTTTTTATACATATCCTTAGGTGTATCATAATTATCTACCTCTAGGAATAAATCATGTATACCCATTTCCTTTAGCATTAAAACAGCCTTCATAAATAATGAGCTTCCATAGCCCTGTAATCTATATTCCTCTAAAACAGAGAAATTCTCAAAGAATGCTGAATCTAGGAATATATAAACATCTAATACTCCGATAAGCTTACTACCCTCGTAGATTAGAAAGCTTTTAAATTCCTTTTTATTTAGAATAACATTACCTCTAAATTTACCATTTAGCCTAGCATATTCCTCATCATATTGTAGATCATCATTGTAGGTATATTTAATGTAATCATCTAAATATTCCTTAGTTAATTCTCTTACATCATTATGCTTTACATCAATTCTTATATTACAAATATTTGTATGCATAATACCACAATATGATTCAATCATATCTATGAAATAATCATTATGTCTATTCTTAATGATTAGTTCTAGGAATTTTCTATTGTTATCCTTTTTGATTTTTTTCATAATTCTATCAAGATTATCCTCATCTAGAATTACATATTTGTTATAATCATATTTTTCCTTAAAGTCATCATTTCTATATGAGATATAATCCTTATGATTTTCTATTTTTGCAAAATTATCATAATAGCTTTTTGATAAATCCTCATATGATACTAGTAGCTTTTGCATCATAAGAGCATTTTCTCCATTAGAATAATAATTCTTTCTAACATGAATAGTTTTATATCCTATTTTCTCATAGAATTTAATAGCATTAAGGTTAGATTCTCTTACCTCTAAAACTGAATTATTAGCACCCTTTAGATATAATTCATCCAATAGGTGTGATATTAATTTAGTTCCTATACCCTTATTTTGATATTCCTTATATACACAGAAATTTAATATTTCGATTGAAATACCATCAAAAGATGAAGATATATATCCAATTATTCTATTGTCCTCTAGATAAACATAATAATAGGCCATCTCTGATTTAACAGCTAAATTAAATATTTCACTACCTAGTGTTGTATTTAATACCTCAGTTTCTAGCTTTATTATTTCATCTATATCCTCATTTTTAATTCTTCTAATCATTTAAGTTTCTCTCCGCTTCTGTTTCTCTTAAATAATTAGGAATTAATAAATCAGGGTTTTCTACCTTAGTTTTATTATTTAAACAGTAGATAGGATCAACCCTATAATCACTTTCTGTAACAATATTATCGTAGGCATTATTCTTTAATTCTTCAGTATTATATAATGCCTCCTCGATAATATATTTATTATTATCCATATCATATAGCATACCGAATGAATTACCACGTCTAGCATCAATTATTGCTAGAGTCTTACCCTTAGAGCCTGATGCCATAAGCTTTAGTGTAGATATTGTATATAGTGGTATATTCATAAATACTGTTATCATCTTAGCTACTGTTACAGCCATTCTAACACCAGTATATGAGCCTGGACCATATCCACATACTACCTCAGATAAATCCTTAGTAGCTATATTATATTTTTTAAGTAGCTCATCAACCTTTGAAACGATATTTTTAGCATGATCATTTTGACCACTAACATAAATATCCTCTAGTAAAGTATTATCCTTTACTAGGGCAACATATAATATTTTAGTTGATGAATCTAATATTAATGAATACATTATAGCATCTCCTCATAGCTTTTATATCTTCCGATACCCTCTATAGATATCTCACGCTTATTCTCATCTAGTCTTTTTAGGTTAACCTTTAAATAATCATTAGGGATTAATTCTGATACCTGGTTAGGCCATTCTATTACACAGATAGCCTCAGATTCAATATATTCCTCTAAATCAAAATCATTGTTTAAGCCATCAAGCCTATATAGGTCTAAATGGTATAGCTTAACATTACCATTATATTCCTTAACAATAGTAAATGTTGGAGAATTTATTACCTTTTTGACACCAAGTGCCTCTCCAATACCCTTTGTTAGTGTTGTTTTACCTGCAGATAAATCTCCATCTAATAATACAACATCTCTAATATTTAATATTTGTCCAATTTTCTTGCCGAGATTAATTGTTTCTTCGGCGCTTGTAGTAATAAATTTCTTCATAATATTATCTCCAAATTAACCATTTAAAATTATACTCTTTTTGATTTATAGTTTCAACAAAACAAAAAGGGATTATAAAATCCCTTTCGATGGAAAAAGTAAATTATTTTGCACAGGCATTACATAAAGTAATGTAATCGTCTTCCTTAAGGGAAGCGCCACCTACAAGTCCACCATCAATATTTGGCATACTCATAAGCTCAGCAATATTCTTAGTGTTAACTGAACCACCATAAAGAATACGAATCTTTTGAGCTACGTCCTCTCCGTAGATACCAGCCAATAAATCTCTAATGTATTTACAAGCCTCCTCTGCTTGAGCTGATGTAGCACTCTTACCAGTACCAATTGCCCATACTGGCTCGTAAGCTATAACGATATTATCAGGGTTTGCGATTTCAACACCCTTGAATGCGTTAGTAACTTGAGTTTTTAAAACATCATTTGTTTTGTTAGCTTCTCTTTCTGCTAAAACCTCACCTACACAAACGATTGGCTTTAAATCATATTCGAATGCACGAACAATCTTTTGATTAATCTTTTCGTCTGTTTCATTGTAGTATGCTCTTCTTTCACTATGTCCTAAAATTACATACTCAACCTTTGTGTCCTTTAGCATTACAGGTGAAATTTCTCCTGTATAGGCTCCACTAACGTTCTCATTCATGTTTTGAGCACCAACATGAATAACCTCACAACGCTTTACCAAATCACGAAGAATAATTGCTGGAGCACAAATAACTGCTTCAACACCCTCCTTTGGAAGCTTTGGTTCTACGCTTAAAGCGAAATGAATAGCCTCATCACGAGTCTTATTCATCTTCCAATTTCCGGCAAGAATTGGCTTTCTCATTTTTAAATCCTCTTTTCTTAAATTATTTTTCTAGGATTGATGCAATGTCATTAATTGCTAATTCTGCTTGATCGCCAGATGCCTCTATTACTACATTCTCTCCACTAGGGATTGCAAGTGACATTAAGCCTAGGATAGACTTAACATCAACAGTCTTGTCATGATAATGTAAATTAATATCTACTGCATATTTGCTTGCAGCCTGAACAATCTTAGCAGCTAAGCTTGCATGTAATCCAACTGTACTTTTTACAACGATTTGCTTTTCCATAAATAATCCTCCAAAAATTTGTTTGTTAATTACTTTTCATCAACGCACTTGATACCAGGTAATTCTTTACCCTCAAGATACTCTAATGAAGCTCCACCACCTGTAGAGATATGAGATACCTTAGAAGCATATCCTAATTGCTCTGCAGCAGCAGCTGAGTCACCACCACCGATAATAGTTGCAGCGCCTTCCTTAGTTAACTTAGCTAATAGGTCACATACACCAACTGTACCAGCAGCATAGTTCTTCATTTCGAATACACCCATAGGTCCATTCCATACTACAGTCTTAGCACCAGCTAATTCCTTAGCGAATAATTCTAATGTCTTAGGTCCGATATCTAAGCCCATATCGTCAGCT
>JAEELU010000100.1 GCA_016282815.1 Acholeplasmatales bacterium | reverse complement strand
TATCACCTTCACTAATACCACGATATAATCCAGATATTGATTGAGGAATATAATGCTTATTATCAGCACCTGTAACAACTAGAACTATATTATTAGGATCATAATCTGATACCTGAGCTAGGAATACATTCTTAAATGTTACTGTATCATTAGATAATGTTAGGATTAAGTAAGTATTATCACCATTGTTGCGGTAATATGTACTTGCTACAGTAGCAAGCTTATTAAATACTATATTTTTATAGCTTGTTGCATCTGAATCAGTATAGATTAAATCATTCTCTGTACCGATATTTGATTCACCATCGCTAGAAATATAATAAATGTGATCTGTTACCTTGATTGCATACTCATTATTAGTTAAACCATTTCTTGTTACTAAAATGTATTCAACATTACCAATGTATGCATCATTTGAATCCTTGTATACTAATTCACTAGTATATGAATATGTACTTGTGAATGTTATAGCTGTTGCTGTAATAGTATAGTATGTTGCATTTTCATCAAATGCTGTTGCTAGAATATAATTATCACCACTCATAGTGTAATATGTAGCATCACCGAAGTTATCTTGAGTTACTACACCACTACCCTTTTCTGTAGCGACAACACTATAGTATGTATTTGAACCATCATATGAACCAGTGGCTTTTTCATAATTATTACCATTTAATAGGTAGTATACTGCACCTTCTGTACCATATACCTTATTATCACTACCTGTGATAACCTCTGTAACTGTCCACTTTCTATAGATGTTATATTCAATGTTTTCATAATAATTATTGGCATTATCAAAAGACAATACGCCTGTGACTATATTGTTATTAATAATTACCTTATCATTTGTTATTTGAAGTGTATTATTTGTTGTATCGTATGCTGCCCATACACCAGTTTCAGGAATATAAATATAATAATCGCCATTGAATGGTACTAAATTCTCACTAATATATTCTGAGCCATTATAATATACTAAGCTTCCTCTAGATGGAGTTGAGCCTGTGAATGTAATTACGTAATAGATATTACCCTTTACAATTCCATAATAGTTATTTCCATCTACATGTAATTGATATCTTACTAAAGATGTTGAAATTGCAATATCAGTATATAACACATCATCATTTGTACCAAATAATTGATCAACACCCATTGTATGGATAATACCGTTCTTAGTGATAACTGTTCCAAGCTGATCAGTTGTACTATATGTTACATTATCGCTTGCACTGATACCAGTTAATTCCTTGTTTGAATCTAATGTTCCTAAGAAATATTTATCCTCAACGATATTATTTGCAGTAAAGATTAGCTTTCTATAAACATTATTACCAATAACACGATAATAGATATCATCAAATATTACGATTTCAATGTTGTTCTCGCCAATTCCATCGCCAAGTAGATACTTCTTTCCATTGCTGATATAATAATCATCTAATGTATTATTTTCATCAACACCATCATAAATAGTTATATCGTTATTTAATAAATTGCTGATGTATAAAGTAATTCCATTGGCGTTTTCCGTGTGTGATTCTCCGTCATCATCTGAAGTTTCCTCACCGAATGGTAAATTAACTCTTACCTCACGTGAATAGTGAGTTGCAAATGTGACAGTACGTAAGCCTGAACAATTATAGAACATACCATTTGAAATAATTGTAGTATCCTCAATAATTGAAACTGTTCTTAAGTTAACATCATCAGAGAACATATATTCGCCATTTGTCTCTGAATTAATAATTGCAGATTCTAGGCTTTCAATAAATGCAAATGTATATGTTCCAATTGTTGAAACCTTACTTGGAATTTCAATAGATGTTAATCCTGAATAGATAAATGCATTATTTCCAATCTCTAATAGCTCAGTAGATAATACTAGAGTTGTTAAAGATGTAGTCTTCATGAATGCTTCTGCCTTAATTGCAGTAAATGAGCTTGTCATTTCATTATTATGATTTGTAGGAGTCTTAGTAACAACTGTAGGAATAACAAAGTCAACGAATCCATCACCTTGATCAGGTAATGCTGTAGTTACGTTAGTGTTATTTACAACTAAATCATCCTTTGTACCAACCATTCTATCTACACCCATTGCAAGATAGATTCCATCTATTGTTACGATGTAATGGAATTTACGTTCATTATTAGTATCTGTTGGATCTAATCCTTCAACGATTGGTGAATAATGAAGAGTAGCTGTAATAGTTTCCTTACCGTCATTATTTAATCTTCTAACAGTATAATCATATCCAACGATATCATCACTTGTTCCAATTTCCATATCATATCCTGCAGAGAACTTCTCTCCTAGATATACTCTATATGGAACTTCAGGAGAAATCTGGATATTCTCGTATGGAGAATAGTAATTGAAGTGTGGATTATAATTATCATCATCTAGGAATGCTGTAGGTGTACCACCATTGTCAGCTTGAATATATCCATCACGTACATAATAATCAGTAATATTTACAAGTGTTATTTCTGAATATACACCATTATCTTCCACGTAATATGTTTCAGTTGGAATATATGTACTAGCAAGCTGGTAATCGAATGGAACCTCAGTACCATCACCAGTTCTAGTATAATATGTATTTACGATGAATGGCTTAACTGTAGTGAACTCGAATGGTCTATAGTAGCTATATAGAGCCTGAGTTTGAGCATATTCTTCATTTTCTACTAATTCATAGTATGTCTCATTTGAATCATATGAAGTAGCATGAACATAATTATTGATATAATAATCTGAATAAGTTACATTTGTATTCTTATCAAGGCCAGCTGCCATTTCAACTCTAAATTCATATGCCTTACCTGGCTCGATAGTTTCAGCCTTAACATCATCTCTAATCTCATCCTGATGTGGAATTATAATTAGCTCTTGATATACGTTATCATAATATGTCTTATAGTATTTATTGCCAACTTTAATTAAGCTTGAGAAGTTATTGATACTATCATCAATACCAAATGTCTTATTAGTACCAAGTGAATAATATGTATCATCCTCATCACCTAAGATGCCATTTCTTCCAGCCTCACGATAAATTTCGTTTTCTACGACCTCAACATAGTACTTACCATTATTCTCAACCACATCACACCAAGTATTGTCAATGTATGCTTGCTTTAAGTCTGCAACAGTGTATGAAGTAGTTTGACCAGTATTAATAGTTAACTCTTGATAAATACCATTTGTATACTTATATGCCTGGCTGTTAATGAATTTAATAATGAATGAAGCTGTAACATCCATTAGCTCATCATCTAATGTACCAAGTAAATGATCCTTACCATAAGAGCTATATGTACCATCCTTGTTGTCGATATAATATTCACCATTTTGAATGATAGCATCTACATCATCCTGTGTACCATATATTTTATCATTACCGGCAGAAATATATTTAACTGTAGAGCCAGCATTTGTAGTAACTGTCTTAATGTAAACATTCTTTTTTGAATATTCTACAGTTGTTGTCTTTGTGTTATCCTCGAAAATAACATTCTCAAGGTTTTCACATTCCTTAAACATACCCTCTTGGATAGTTGTTAATCCCTCTGCGAAAGTAACTGTATCAAGTGTAGAACGCATGAATGCTTCTAAACCGATTGTTGTTGCTGAAGCAGGAATTCTTATACTATCAATATTAGTATTGTAGAATGCACGCTTACCAATATTAGTAACATCGTCAGCTAATGTTACACTAGCTAAATGTTGTAAATTTGAATATGCATATGGCTTAATTACACCATGAATTGTGATAGCCATATTATTAGGTATAGTATTTGTTGTTGAACCAGTAACTGTATAGTTCTTATCATCAGATACAGAATAGTAATTTGTTTCTGATACTAATCCTGAGCTTGTACCACCAAACATATACACGAATGTTGATGCTGCACCAGTGCTTGCAGAACCAGTAACGTATGTTTCAAATGTAGTGATACCAGTACAGTTTTCAAATGCATTTTGACCTACAGATATTACCTTCTGATTTAAGTAAACATTATGTAATCCTGTACATCCTGTAAATGCTCTTGTAATGATTTGAGTATCATCACCATTAAATGTTAAATTTTCTAGGCTTGTACATCCATTAAACATAGTTTCTTGAACTAATGAGTTATTGAATGTAGCAGATACTAAAGACTTACAATCTAGGAATACATTAGTACCTATAGTTGCGACATTTTGAGGAATAGTAATTGCAGTAATTGTTGTTCCCTCAAATGCCTTATTCTTAATTGTTGTTAAAGTAGTTGGTAATGTAATTGTAGTTACATTCTTTAAATTTGATAATGCACCAATACCAATTATTGTACCACCAGTAACATTAATAGTTTTTAATGTGCTTGGAATGTATCCATAATATGTACCACCATTTGATGCTGTTTGACCAACATAATCAACAGCCTTTCCTTCTGGATTAGTAGTGAAATTGTTATTATTTGAGTTATTATACCAACCAACATAGTATTGGAACCAAGATACAAATAAGCTTGTATGCTGCCATGGACCAGTATATGATTCATTATCACGACGAGATGGATGCTCCTTAGTTCTTTCATCAGCACCATCACTTCTACCAATAAATGGAACAGTTAACTCAACTAGTGAGTTACATCCATAGAATGTATGCTCATCGATAGTTGTTGTAGCATTAGAAATAGTAATCTTTTCTAGGTACTGACAACCATAGAATGCAAAACCATATAATCTAGTATCGTTAGTAACTGTTACCTCTTTTAATGTTTTAGGTAAATATACAGTTGCAACACCAGCATTTGCATAAGCATCACCATTATTCAAATCATATCTAGTGTATACCTCATAGGTATCAGTTGGATCTGTATAATTTAATTGTGATCCAAAAATATAACCTAAGTGTGTACGGAAATAATACATATCAGAGCTCCAAGGATTATTAGAGTTAATATCATATCCATATGTGAAATTAGGAGATTGAGTTGAACCTACAAATGGAATTGATATCTTTTCTAAATAAACATCATGGAATGTGTTAATACCCATTGAAGTAACACTATTTGGAACTGTAATGTCTGTAAATTTAGTACAACCATCAAATGCATAATCACCAATTGATCCAACTGTAGATGGAATATTGAAATTATCCTCTAGGTTAGAGCAATGATAGAATGCATATTGTGGAATAGATGTTACTCTACTGATATTAGCCTTTGCTAGGCTACCATCGTTATAGAACATGTATTGTCCCATTGTTTGATTATTTAAAATTGCATATAATAAATCACTACAGTTTGCAAATGCATATGTACCAACTGATGCTACATTTGCAGGTATACTTACATTTACTAGTCCTGTATATCTAAATGCTGATGCACCAATTGAAGTTACTGTAGATGGAATATTAATCTCAGCTAAGCTTTCGCACTTTTCAAATGCTGATGCTGGAATTGATGTTTGCTCCTTTAGATAAACATATTTTAAATTAGTATCATTATAGAACATATTTTGTCCTATTGCATTAGTTTCAAACTTAACCAATTCTAAATTATCACATTCAGCAAATGCTGATGCACCAATTGAATCAACATTTGAAGTTATAACAACATTAACTAAAGCATTACAATTATAGAATGCCTTTTGTCCAATAGTTTCAAGGCTTGTTGGTAATATAGATGTATTAGCCGTATCTGATTGGAACTTAATTATCAAACAGTTTTCAAATGCTGATGCACCGATTGTTGTGATTGAATTTGGTAATAAAATATATGAAATCTTTTCACAACCTCTAAAAGCACACTCCTGAATTTCGGTTAGTGTGCTATTTGGCTCTAATGTATTATTTGAAGTGTTTATTTCTAATGTTGATAGCTTTACGCATCCATCAAATGCATATTTTTTAATTATATTAACGTTCTTAATATGTACCTCTTCAAGCTTGATGTTGTTTTGGAACATATAATTACCTAATGTATTACCGTTAATCATAGCATAACTGATATTGTTACATTCAGCGAATACATATTCACCGATATTTGTAATATGAGCATTTAATGTAATTCTTGTTAAGCTAT
This sequence comes from Acholeplasmatales bacterium, assembly GCA_016282815.1. GTDB lineage: Bacteria > Bacillota_I > Bacilli_A > Acholeplasmatales > Anaeroplasmataceae > Anaeroplasma. The sequence continues at coordinate 10,192 of JAEELU010000100.1, read as the reverse complement.
CGGCATTATAGAATGCATAATCCTGTAATGTTTGAGTAGTCTTTGATGCATTTTCCTCAATGATGACTGTGCTACCAACTGTAAGGTTACTAAATGCACCATATTGGATAACTGTTTCATCAAGAATAGTTACCTGAGTTAATGTCTTAGGTAAATATGTCTTATAAGATGATGTTGACTCATTTTCACCATATTGGAATGTTATTTCATTAAATTTAGCAGCAATTGTCTCATCAACTTGAACACCTTGAGCTGTATTTACCAAGCTTGGATTTACATCACCGAAAATCCAGCCAAATGTAGATTGATCACTTGCAGCTTGATTAGCATTAGTACATCTTGCTTGTCCTACAAATGGGATATAAATTGTGCTTAGCTTTGAGCATCCACTGAATACTCCTTCACCCATTGATCTAACACTTGCGTTAATTGTTAAATTCTCTAAAGAAGTACAATTTTGGAAGGCATATTCACCGATTGATGTGATAGTTCCGTAATCGATATCGATAGTTGATAAAGCTTTACAATTTTGGAACATTTCTTTAGCTATAAATTCTACATTTGCAGTCTTATTTGTAGCATTTTCATCTAATGCAAATGATACAGTTGTTAGAGAGTTTTTACAATCTCTAAACATGCCTTCACTTGTTATAGCACATTTGATTGTTGCCTTTGATAAATTCAAGCAGCCCATAAATGTATTTTTACCAATTGTTGTAACATTTTCATTAATTACAATTTCACTTAGATAAATACAATCTCTGAACATTTCCTCACTATAAATTTGTGAGTTATTGATAACATCATGTAATACACCACAATCCATAAATGCTTCTTTTCCGATTGTAGTAACTGATGATGGAATTGTTAAAACATATGATTCAGGACCACCTAAAGCATCACAGCCCTTGAACATACCAACACCGATTGTTGTGGCATTGCTAATATCGATTGTTGCTAAACCTGTACAATCTTGGAATGCATAATCGCCCACCTTGTCACTAGCACAAGCAGGTATTACCATTGTAGTAATTGCTGAACAGCCCATAAACATCTTTTCACCAATTACATTGTTATTAAGTGTAACTGATGCTAAGTGCTTTGACTGTGCAAATGCTTCATCACCAACAACCTCAACAGTAGCTGGAATTGTTACTGATGTTAGGTAGCTACTATAGAATGCTCTTGTTGGAATTTCAGTTAAGCTATTAGATAGTGAAATAGTAAATAGCTTTTGATCGTTCTCGAACATACTAGCACCTAGTACGTTGTTATTAAGTGTAACTGAAGATAAATTTGTACAGTTAGATAATGCATGCTCTCCAATAGTATCTACTGTTGATGGAATAGTGATAGTTTTTAAAGCTGTACATCCATCAAACATATAATCGCCCATAACAGAATTTTGAATTGTTATAGTGATTAAAGCTGTACAATCCTGGAATGCACCAAACTTTCTCTTATCAACTGGAATTTGACTTAAATCTTCTACATCTATTCCGCCAACATTTTGAACACTAGATTTAATTGTTACAGTATTCAAGCTTGTTGAGCCATAGAACATACGTGTACTAATATTATCTACATCTAGGACAACAGAATATAAGCTATTCATATTAGAGAATGCATTAGCACCAATAGTATTCTGATTCAATGTTAATGAAATACTTGGGAATGCAGTATTATTAAATGCATATGCACCAATTTCTCTTAGTGTTGCTGATTCAGTTGATATAATTGAAAGTGTTGATAGGCTTGAACAATTATTAAAGCAGTAATCAGGAATTACCTCAATGTCACTTCCACCACCATTGAAAGTTACTGTTTTAAGTGCAGTACAACCATTAAACATATAAGCATTTAGTTTATTGACATTGAAAGTAACTGATTCTAACTCAATACAATCCTCAAAAACATGCTCACCCATAGTTGTCACGGTACTTGGAATAGTAACATTTACTAATTGTTGGCATTCGAAGAAGGCGTAATCGCCAATTGTTTGTACCTGATTTAGGTTAATTTGTCTTAAGCTCTCTTTATTGTTACCGAAGGCCTTGTTACCAATTGAGACGCAGTTATCACCTACATCAAATGAGTCAAAGCCGACATGATAGAACGCTTCATCACCAATGTATGTAGCATTTTCAAATATATAGTCTGTCTTAAATTCCTGACATCCAAAGAATGCTCTCTTTGGTACACCAGTGAAAATATCAGCAGCGATATTAATTTCCGTTAAGCTAGAGCAGCCTTCAAATATGCTTTCTGATAAAACATCAGATGCCATAGTAACATTCGTTAATGAAGTATCCTTGAATGCTGCCTTACCAATTTCTGTAACAGTTGAAGATAAGTTCATTGTCTCAATATTCGTACAAGCCTCAAATGCGCTTTGACCAATTGTTTCTAGAACAGTATTAGCCTCTAGATTAAGCTTCTTAAGACCAGTACATCCATAGAATGCCTCATCGCCAATCTTCTTTAGAATTGGTGCTGCGATTGTTTCATTCTCCTCGTAGTAATGAACCCATGCATTCTTGAATGCCTTATCACCAATAACCTTTAGCTTTGGCTGACTAGGTGCTATAGCAATAATCTCACCTCTATCGCTATCTCCACCAAATGCATTATTACCAACATACTCTAGCTGATTACAAGCACTTAAATCGTATCTAGTGTCTGCAGTTGCTCCACCCCAGCTTGTATTGATAAACGCATTATTGCCAATATATCTAATAGTGCTAGGTAGCTTCATATAATTGAAGTACATAGATACCCAGTGGTCATCACTACCCCAATAGTGATCACAGAAATGTAGACCACAGAAGTTTGAACTAATACCAACTACAGTATATGTAACGTTGTTAGATACAACTTTGTCAGGTAAGCTTATATTGAATGTACATGAACCAACATGCCAACCATATCTAGTTGTTCTGACATTTGTAAGAATACATTCATTTGCGCCTAATGTGAATCCTTCAACACCAGGATTGGCTGTTGTGATATCACAATACCAATACTGTGCATTGTAAGCTGTTCCTAACGAATCCTGTGTAGGTGTCATTGGAGCTGTTGTTTTATTGACTGTATCAGCAGTAAGCTTTACTTCACCGAAGTCATCAGCCTCTACATTTACGATTTCTCTTGCCTCAGATTTTCCAAAGCTTGAAATTCCAATAAATGATAAAAGGCCAAGCATCAATAAAATGGCACTCAGCATTATTCCTTTCTTGAAATGATTAGTAATATACTTTCTCATATATTACACCTCCTTCGAAAAACATCAAAAAGAGTAGTTAAAAAAACTCTCTTTTTCTAAACTCGTCTATCTTAAATTTAGCGTATGCATATACGCACGCGTGAAATAGAACACAGGGCAATTACGCCCTTCTTATGCATTAATTTTATCACTTATATATTAATTTTTCAACAAAATGGGTGTCTTTAGACACTCTTTTAAAGCTCGAAAGTGTTATGAAAACGTTTCCATTTTCGTGCAATTTGCACATGTCTCGAAAATCAGTAGTTTTTTCGGAATTTTCGTTTTGGAAATAATATCACAAGCATAAGTGTTAATTTTTCCAGATTGCAAAAATAAAAAACACGCTGAATTTTTATATCAGCATGTTCTCTTTTTATCCTATAATATCCCACACAATATAGATAGTTTGATCGCTCTTTATTTCACTGTTGAAATCATAATCAGCTCTATCTGATTGGCTATTAAACTTAGAATATGCACCTGCACATCTATATTTTACACCACTAATTACAACAGTGGGAATACCACTTTCCTTGTCAAATTGATCATAATAATCAAACTCACCATATGCCTGATCTAATACCTTTTTAGTAGGCGAAGGTATCTTAAATTCAGCATAGCTTGGTAGTAAATTACCCTCTGCATCCTTCACAATAAATGTAACAGTAAATTCTGTTTCTTCTCTTATTTTTGTTATTTCCTCATCGATAATTCCCTTGTATTTATCGATAGTTTCACCTATCTCAGTTGAATTATTTGCCTTAACAATTTCGACTCTAGATAGGTTAATTATATCCTCTATTCTTGTCTCAAAATTCTTTAAAGAACCATAATATTGATAATATAATGATTCTTCTTTTTTGCTTTCTGAATAAGCTATTATAGTTACTACAGCGTTAGTTTTATCATCCGTATAAGCGTAATTATTAACCTTCGCTATAGCAGCATCATAAGCTGTCTTAACCTCTTCTATTGTACCTAATGAATCTATATTTTCAATTTGTACATTTTCTATATTTGTATAAAGCTCTAGAGCAGTATCCTTTGATAATACCTCTAGGATACTATTCTTATATGCCTCTAGCATTTTAACCTTATTTTCCTTATATTGAGTAAGCTGTCCTAGTCCATAGGTTAAATAATCATTTATCTCTAGCTTAATGTCATTTAATCTCTTTTCTAATGACTCCTTATCCCTAGAATTATCTAGAGTTGTATAGCATGTTTCTAGTAATGCAAGAAGCTTTTCATAAGCTGTTTTTGCATCCTGATTACCTGCCTCAGCTTGAGTTTTTAGATTGTTAATAGCTATAGCCATTTCATCCTCTATAAAATGATGTAATTCACCCTCTGCAGATGCCTTATCCTCATCTAATAATTCCTTATCAGTTTTAAGAGCAGCAAATTTAGAATCAGCTATTTCAAATCTTTCGTCAATATCTGCCTTTAAAGTAAGAGTATTTAAGCTATTTTCTAGCTCCTCCTTTATTGCATCATATTGATCTCCATTATTTATTTTATAATCCTTTCGGTTATAGTCAGTATATATAATATCCTTTTTATACAATATATATTCACTTATTAGTATTGTATTAGTATCTGAATATCTATCTGCAGCAGTCGTGTATTTAGTAACTAAGGCTGTTAGCTCATCTCTTGTTGTTACAGTCTTATATTCATCCTTAAATGAATTTAATATGTCATCCTTACTAACATATCCAAGATTAGGATCATTCATTTCCTCAAGCATCAAATATGTATGGCTATTTAATAACGCTTCAAAGTTGGTTAAAGCATCATTATAATCCTTTTCATAGGCTTTTTGCTCTGTAGTTTTAACATTGGCCATAGAAGTTCTTATTTCTTCATATTTAGCTTCTATAGCTTCAACTGTAGATAAGCTCTCTAAGGCAGTTTTTCCCGCTTCTAAAGCACTAGTTATTTCCTCACCATTATTATCATATAATGTCATATCAAATGTTAATAAATACTCATCTAATAGCTTACAATAATAATCAATATAATTAGCTATTTTCTTATTGAATTTTAATGCTATATTAGAAACCTCACCAGGTCTTATTTCTAGCATTTGAACATTCTCTAATTCTCTAAATTTATAGCCAGTATAGAATTCCTTATTATTTATAGCAACATCCATTAGCTTATTAGGAACATCTATTCTAATGAAGAATGAATATTCAAGATTAGAATCATCTATATCATTTAATGTATCAACCTTATCCTCAAATATCTTACATACTAAATTATCACTTAATGATACATTTAAGGCTACATCATTATCTATATATAAATCAATTATTGTACCTCTAGATTGTGGCTTAACAGTAAATATTATATAAATTACATCCGTATTTGAATCAATATTTATTGTCATAAATCCTTCATCGATAATGAATTTATTATCCTCTACCCTTACACCATTACTGCCATTTTGATATATATCCTCATATGGATTCATATTATCAATTCTCTTCATTTGAGCATAATCAGAAGGATTAACAAGTATTACCGAATTATTACCCTCTGCCTCAGCCTCTAGCATTTCGTATGAAGAGATAGGTATCCATACTGCATTTAATGTGACATCACTTTCAATATCAGTAGTAAAAACAAGTATATTATCTGGATCAGATGATAAAACCCAACCTCTAAAGATAAATCCATCAGCCTTTAGCCTTGGTAGTGTAGCAGGTACTATTTGATTACCATATAGCTTATTAGTTGGTAATTCACCATAGCCACCATTATTTAATGTTATTTCATAAACCTGTGTTGATGTACTACTAGCACTTGTTCCTGATGAGCCTGATGAAGGAGTTGGCTCACTAGTAGTAGGAACAACACTCGTCGTAGGTGTTGTAGGACTTGGACCTGGTTTAGGCTCATCATGATTTTTATTATTAGTAAGGACAACAATTAAAACTATAGTCGCAGTAACGACTATAGCAATAGCTGATATTAAAATTATCATTTTCTTTTTTTTCTTTGTCATATTCTAATAATCCTTACTAAAACCTACATTTTAGCTATTATATTTTATACATCTTTTGCTTATCTAATACACCTATAGGTTGAGTGAAATCTCCACTTTCGATCTTTTCAAGCTCAGTTTCTAAAACTCTTAATTTAGAATCGATAGAATCAACATACCATAATACTAAAGCCTCTGCAGTAAGTGGCTTTTTAGCACTACCGAATTGTGGCATACCATGATGAGATATAAGCATATGCTCTAAAACCAACGCTTCCTCTGTATCCTGGTAGCCTAGCTTTTCTGCCATAGATCTAATCTCCATAGCACCTAAAACTAAGTGCCCAATTAGCTGACCCTCAGCTGAATATTCAGGTGTTATTATTCCTGATAGCTCCTTAATTTTACCTATATCATGTAACATAATTCCAGCATAAATATAATCCTTATTTAAATATGGATATGCAGCTATAACACCATCCGCAAGCTTTAGCATACTTACAGAATGGTAAGCTAAGCCACCAATATAGGCATGATGCATCTTTGTTGCTGCAGGATATAGAAAATAATCATCATGATATAAATCAATTAGTTTTTTAGCAATATCCTTAATGATTTTATTTTTAATAGCCTTTAAATAATCATTAATTAGCTTTTCTAATTCATCTAATGATAATGGGGCAGCAGTATAAAATGTTCTTAATGAATCATTCTTTTCCTTAAAATCAAAATCTAATATGCTCTTATAGCTATTGATAAAGTATTGAGTTCTTTCACCAATCTTTTCCTCTACATCAAACTCAAATACATCATTTATAGCAAATGATTTAGCATATTCCTGATTTATTTTTAAATTATATACATTTGAATTATTATCTGTTACTGATAGATTAATCATATTATCAGATGTATTAATACCAGATATTTTGCCAATTATTCGCATTTTCCTTATCCTTTCTTATAACATATACTCCAGGCTTACTAATAACATATTTATTACCCTTTTTGTTACATCTATTAAAGCCATCAAAAATCATTTTTGTGTTCTCTAATTGTACCGTATCCTTGATATAATCATTCTTAATTATAACAAATAATTGATATTCAGTACCTTCTAACAAGAACGCTGTAGAATTAGGATTTATCATACCCTCTAGAATATGAACCTGATGCTCAATTCTATTTTTAGTATTTAATCTAAATTCCTTATATTCCTTTCTTATACTAATTAAATCTCTTAATGTATTAACATTATTAATAAATCTATCTCTTCTTTTGTAATCAATTCTATTAACTGATATTTTAGAATTATATGAATTCTCTACACCCTTTTTAGTTCTAAAGAATTCCTGACCTGCATGAATAAAAGGAATACCCTCAGAAAGTACAGTGATTGACATGGCAAGCCTTGCTGCATCATATATTTTTTTATCATCTAAATGCAATTCATATTTACCGTAATCATAGAATGTATAATTATCATGACATTCTACGTAATTGATAGATTGAGTAGGCTCATTAAACTTAAAGTAATCTAGACAAGAGCCAGTAACTAAATGATTTAGATCAAATAAATTTCTTGTATTATCAAATGCATATCCTGCAGTTCTATTCCATTGTGATCCTCTTATGAAATCTCTAAATTTATCATTAAAGAATGCATAATTAGGTAGCTTAGAATGATTAAACATATGTGGTCTTTTATCATCAGGAAGTGGATTTATCATATTCCATCCCTCACCATATAGCATGATTGTATTATCTATTTTTCTAAGCTCTATATTTACTGTATTTAATGTATCTATATCTAATAAACCCATTAAATCAAATCTAAAGCCTGATACATTAAATTCAGATGCGTAATACTTTAATACCTCAATAACGAATCTAGAAGCCATATATCTTTCAGTTGCGATAACATTACCACATCCAGAAGCGTTTGATAATCTTCCATCTGCTTCTACTCTATAAAAATATCCAGGAACTATCTTATCAGGTGGGCAGTCTTCTGTAGAATACATATGGTTAAATACTACATCCATATTTACTCTCAAACCCTTAGCGTGAATTTCATCTATTAGCATCTTAAGCTCATTTATTCTTGAATATGGATTATTAGGATCCTTTGAATACCAACCTGAAGGTACACAAAGCATAATTGGATTATAGCCCCAATTATATTTTGATTTTTTCTTAATATCATCTACACCACCAAAATCAAATGTTGGTAAAAACTGAATATGTGTTACACCTAAAGATTTAATATAATCAATACCTGTAGAATCCTTCTTTGTAGGATTATTTTCAAGTAATCCTTCATATAAACCATTATTTTCTGATTCTAAATCACAAGTAAAATCCTTAATGCTTGCTTCATAAATAATAGCATCAGTATAGCTTCCATCATATACTGGTTTTTTATTCTTCATCTTATATAGCTTATCTTTATCTATAACATATGTATATTTGTGATTTGCAGCACAAGATATCGAAAATGGATCAATAGTAGTCTCAAAATCCTCAAATACTCTTATATGAATTAAATAACCATATCCTTCAATATCCTTATTAACCTTTAGCTCCCATACTCCTCTATCAGTGTAATACATTGGAATTAATAAATTATCATTAATTAATTCAATCTTTACCTCCTTAGCTACAGGAGACCATAATCTAAATGTAGTGCATTCCTTAGTATATTCGTATCCTAAAGGTCCATCATATTTAAATCTATTCTCAAATTCATTTGTTCTAATAATACTACCGCTTCTAAGTAAAGCCTTATGATTATCGTCATCGATAATATAATATTCCTTATGTAATTCAATTGAAGGAATAAATTTTAATATATATTTATGGAATGCATATTCATCATAATCATCTAATATTTCAAGCCTTGTCTTAATTTCACCATCTAAAAGAAAAAACTTTTTATTAGGATTATATAAGCTTTTATTCATTAAAACCGTGATGATTTCAAATGAATCAATATAACATTTCATCTTATCTTTCATATAATTACCACCAATATAAATCTATAGATTTATTATATCATATTCTTTATATTTTCACAAAATAACTTTAAAATATCAAAAACTATTATATAATTTTAATGGTGATTATCTTATGTATAGAATTAATGATACCTACGAAAATACAATCATAATAAACAAAAGTGAATTCATTACACATTTATATAGAGTTAATACTTTAGATGAAATAGAGGATATACTTACTAAGGTTAGAAAAAAATATTATGACGCTACTCATAACTGTTACGCATATATATTAGGAGATAACCAAGATATCCAAAAGGCATCAGATGATGGTGAGCCACAAAAAACAGCAGGAATGCCAATGCTTGAGGTATTAAAAAAGAAAAACATGACTAATATCCTTGCGATAACAACAAGATATTTTGGTGGAATCCTATTAGGTGCAGGCGGATTAGTACGTGCCTATTCAGATTCAGTCTCAGAAGCATTAAAGCTAGTTAAGCTATATGATATATCATATGTTAATTCCTTTAAGCTAACATTAACATATCCAGGATATAATGTAATTATTTCACAATTTCCATATATTACTATTACTGATACATCATTTACTGATGAAGTAATAATAGAAGGATATTGTGAAATAGATAAATATAATACTTTAGTAGATGATTTATATAAAAATAAAATAAACCCTGAATCATTAATTGATTTAGGAAAATCATATTTAGAAGTTGAAATTAATAAATAACAATCCGCACGTCAAACGTGCGGTTTTTACGCTCCCCTATAAGGGCTTCTACCTTTCGACGACCCTAAAGGGTCATCAAAAAGCGGCTGACAACCGCAAATTTCACTATGGCTTATCCCTTGAAGGGATCTTTATATTCTTTGGTCGACAGATTATCTTGCATCATATCTTCTTTCTCTTGATTACGG
>JAEELU010000099.1 GCA_016282815.1 Acholeplasmatales bacterium | reverse complement strand
TTTCTACTAATTTTGAGATACAATCGAGGTTAAAAATATCCTCAAAATCATTTATATCCCTTTCGTAAATTACAATATGATAATCTAAATTATCAAAAAACTCGAAAATATAGCTTAGCTCCCAAATAAAAAATTTATAAAAGTTCTTATAGACCTTTCTTTTATAAGTAAATATATAGCAATTATACTCATCTAATGGCATTGTTTCTAAATTTAATATTTCTTGATACCTATATTGCATGATTTTAAGCCTCCTTAGGAAAAAAAATAATAGAGCGAAATCGCTCTATCATTTACATTAGCTTTTTAAATACATCAACCTTATCTAATCTTTCCCAAGGAAGATCTATATCATTTCTACCGAAGTGACCATAGGCTGCTGTTTGCTTATATATTGGTCTTTTTAAATCAAGTGTTGTAATAATACCCTTTGGTGTTAAATCGAAATTCTTTAATACTGCATCCATGATTACCTCATCTGATACTTTACCAGTATTAAATGTATCAACTAAAACAGATGTAGGCTTAGCAACACCTATTGCATAAGATATTTGAATTTGACATTTCTTGGCAATACCAGAGGCTACGATATTCTTTGCTATATATCTAGCCATATATGATGCAGATCTATCAACCTTAGATGGATCCTTACCACTAAATGCTCCACCACCATGGCAGGCAGCTCCACCATATGTATCTACGATAATCTTTCTACCAGTTAATCCTGAATCTCCTTGAGGTCCACCGATAACAAATCTTCCTGTTGGGTTAACTAGGAATTTAGTATCCTTATCGATTAGATTTGCAGGAATTACTGCCTTAACCACATGCTCCATAAGGTCTCTTCTGATTTCCTCAAGCTCAACCTTAGGTGAATGCTGTGTAGAAATTAATACAGTATCAATTCTTTTAATCTCATTGTTATCATCATATTCTACTGTTACCTGAGTCTTTCCATCTGGACGTAAATATTTTAATGTTCCGTCCTTTCTAACATCAGTTAATCTCTTAGCAAGCCTATGAGCTAATGTTATAGCTAGTGGCATATAAACATCTGTTTCATCACATGCATAGCCAAACATAATACCCTGGTCACCTGCACCCTGCTCATGCTTATCATCGTCAACTCCCATTGCGATATCTGGTGATTGAGGGTCAATTGCACACATTACTGCTAAATTATCAGCATCAAATCCGAATTTTCCTCTTACATATCCAATTTCTGTAACTGTTTGTCTTACTATTTTTTGTACATCAACATAATGGTTAGTAGTAATTTCACCAAATACCATAACCATACCAGTTGTACAAATTGTTTCACAAGCAACTCTACCATTAGGGTCGTTTGCTAAAATATCATCTAATATTGCATCACTGATTTGGTCAGCAATTTTATCTGGATGACCCTCAGTAACACTTTCTGATGTAAATAATCTTCTCATTATATTCTCTCCTTTAAAGCCTTTGCAAATTGATCAGCACATGATGTATTCTTATATCCACAGATATTTCCCTCAAGTATCTCAATAACCTTTTCAGCATCCATTCCCTCAACAAGCTTAGAAATCGCCTTAAGGTTACCATTACATCCACCTGTAAATCTTACATTATGTACCTTATTGTTTTCATCTAATTCAAAATTAATTTTCTTAGCACATACTCCCTGTGTTAAAAATTCATATTCCATATATAATACCTCTTACTCTGAATATATAGCATCAAAATCAGAGCTAAATCTCATAAAATTAGAGAATATATCTCCATCGAAATAATCTAGGAAATAATCACTCATATATTTAGTAGCAGTCTGATGATTAGATGCCTTTTTATAAACTCTATTACTACGCATACTGATATAGATATCACAGATTAATACAATTTGTGATTTCTTATCCTTAAGCATTTCTCTATGTCTTCTTATAAATTCAGAATCATTATAGCCTAATAATACATATCTTACTATCTCATCAGCTCTACGCTTTAGATCTAGTCTTTTCATAACATTAATACCAAGCTCTGATTGATTTCTAATTTTATAATATTTTTCATCCTCATTTTCAAGCTCATTAATATCAATATCTACACTCGCATCAACATATAATCTCGCAAATGCTGCGATATCCTCGATTTCTGCCTCATCCATATTCAGAATTGTTGCAAGCCTCTTTGTCATTCTTGATAGAATTGAAGCTTCTTCTATTTCTCCCTCTGAATATTTGATATTAGGAAGACCAAATCCAAATACATTAGTTACTGATTTAGTATATTCAAGCTGAACATCCCTTCTTTTAGCCTGCTCCTTCTTTCTTTCTTCCTGCAAATAATTAGTCATGGAAACATAAATATAAAGAACAAGCATATATAATCCTAAAAGAATGGACCTAATCAGGATATCTCGAAATTGAGTTCCTGCAAAGAAATTACCTAAGAATTCAAATATCGATTGTGCATGCGCACTTGCAACAACCGAATATGTTACGACAAAGTGAAGAATTGTTACACCAACAAATACCCACAAGAAAACGTACTTTAGCATTTTCTTATCCTGGTAAAAGGCAGTAATTAATAGTGAAATATAAATTAATATGTATCCACATTCTGCTAAATAATTACCACCAGCGTCAGTGCCTACCTCACCATATTTAAGCTTAATATAAATTAAAATCGATGATAGGAACATATAAAACGAAGCCAGATACATAGATAATCTTTGGCTTAGGTTATCCTTAGGACCACGCTTTATCATTTTTCCTAATAAATGGTTGATCAAGAATGTTACTGGGAATAGTAATACTGTAAGTAACCAGTTACTTCTATTTGTTGGGTCACCAATAGAAATAATAGTGAATATTATTGTATAAATAACATTGGCTACTAAGACGATATTCTTAATAACGGTATTTTTTCTATATAATACCTCGTTATCATCAGTGATATCGATACCATTCTCAAATCCAAATCTATCCTGGAAGAAGGTGTTAGTTTTTAATTTATTGGCTATTTTTTCTTTAATAGATTTAATTTTCAATTAAAACCACACTCCTTCTTTATAATTTTATCATAAAATGAATTAAATTATTTCACCAACTTTAAATATTTTTTGTCCATTTGAAAAATCTTTTCCACTCATAAGCTTTTTACCAGGATATAAAAGCTTTTCTAAGGATATTGCCTTATCCTTAACCTTAATAGTGATACCCTTTTTTACAGATAATACTGTACCAGGTGCCTCATTACCCTCATAATCTATGATATTAATATCATAAATCTTAAGCTTAATATCATTAACTAAGATATAGGATCCTGGCTCCATAGCAAGTCCTCTTACCTTATTTCTAATATCTAAGGCGTTTGAATTTAAATCTAGCTTCTCCTCACTAGGATTTATATTCTTAGAGAACGTTGCTTCCTCTTCATTTTGTGCAATTCCTTCTATCCTACCAGCATAGATATCATCTATTATCTCAAGTAATAAATCTCTACCAATAATAGATAGCTTTTCAAATAAAATAGATGAATTATCAGAATCTAATATTTCATATTCTCTTACTCCATACATTTTACCTGCATCAAGCTTCTTAGTCATTTCCATAATGGTAACTCCAGTTTTCTTATCACCCTCAATTAGGCATCTTTGAATTGGAGCGCCACCTCTATGCTTAGGAAGTAAAGAGCCATGAACATTTAGCTTATATTTAAATAAATCTAATATTTTAGTAGGTACATATTGACCATAGGCTGCAGTAACTAATACATCAGCCCCAATACCCTTGATATATTCAAATTCATCAGCTATCTTCTCTGGCTGAATTAAATTTAAATTTAATTCTTTTGCTAGGCTCGCAACAGGCGTATCAATTAATACACCCTTTTTCTTTACTCTATTAGGCTGACTAATTACTAATAATACCTCATATTTTTCATTTAGTGCCTTTAGAATTGGAACACTAAATTCAGGTGTTCCCATAAATATAATTTTCAATATATCACCTACATTCTATCTATTTCTATCCATACATCATCCCTTGATTGATATATTGGATATATTTCATTTATTTTATTTATTACACTATCCTCTAATACCTGGATAGTTAATACATAATTATAAATATCATTCTTTTTAAATATACTTGCCATCGCAGGTCCTAATAAAATAGATTTATCACAATAGGGCTTTAAATTCCTTTTTATTTTATCAGCCTCCATATAGCATAAATTCTTATCTAGTGATTTAACAGTTATTTCAATTAAATCACAATATGGAGGTAAGGATGCTAGCTTTCTATTTTTTATTTCAGCATTATAAAATGATTCATAGTCATGTTTTTTAACACAGTTTATAACAAAATGATTTGGGTTATAGGTTTGAATAATGGCACGACCTAATGCTTTACCACGGCCTGCTCTACCCGATGCCTGCTCAAGGATATTAAATGCTTCCTCATGAGCATTATAGCTTTGATAATATAATGCTATATCAGCATTTAATGCTCCAACAAGAGTAACATTATCAAAATCTAAGCCCTTTGTTATCATTTGAGTACCGATTAATATATCAGCCTTATGCTCCTTAAATTCCTTGAATTTAGATTCATAATCATCAAGCTTAAGTACTGTATCTCTATCTACTCTAATAACATTCGCACCAGGAATTAATCTTTTAACCTCTTCCTCTATCTTTTCTGTACCTGTTCCAACATATCTAATCTTATCACTACCACATTTAGGACATACATTTACATTTAATATTGTATTACCACAATGATGGCACGATAATATATTTCTTGCCTTATGATATGTATATGCCATATCACAGTGAGGACATTTAATTACCTCACCACAGCTTCTACACATTACAAAGGTATTAGATCCTCTTCTATTTAAAAATAGAATTGATTGCTCATGATTTTCAAAGTTAAATTTTAATTCCTTTAAAAGCTCTCTTGAAATTGGAGATGTATTACCATGCTTTAATTCCTCTCTTAAATCTACGATTTTAACATCAGGAAGCTTAGTATTGTTTACTCTATTTTTTAATTCAAGTAGCTTATATTCATTATTTGTTGCGTAAAAATAATCAGATACTTTTGGTGTTGCAGTTGCCAAAACAAGCGGTGAATTAGTATTTTTACATCTAATTTTAGCTAAATCAATTGTGCTATATTTAGGGTTAGATGCTTGAATATAGGATTCCTCATGTGCTTCATCAATAATAATTATTCCTAAATTATCAAGTGGAGCGAATATTGCTGATCTTGCACCAACTACAATCTTTACCTCTTTATTGATTATTCTTTTCCATTCATTAAATTTTTCCTTAGGAGTAAGTCTTGAATGTAATATCGCAACATTATCATTAAATCTCTCCTTTAAAATATCAGTAATTTGTGGTGTTAATGATATTTCAGGTATTAATAATATTGCACTTTTACCATTTTGGATAACATCACTTATCCATCTTAAGAATATTTCTGTTTTACCTGATCCTGTAACTCCATGAAGTAAATATACATCATTTTGATTATAATTAAGTGATTTATATACATTATCCTGCTCTTCATTTAATACAATGCTTGTAGGATTAATAATTTGATCATTAATTTTATTAGGCTCTATTTCATAAACATCAATATTACCATTTTTAACTAAAAAATCTAAATTATCCTTAGTTACATTTTCACATTCTACTAATGTATCTAAATCTACATCCTCACCTATTTCCTCTAAATAATTAAGAATAGAAATACATTTTTTATATCTACCTGATAAATCATTTTTAATTAAATGAACCATCTTTATTTTATCAGAATCATTTCTTACCTTAAGCTTAGTATCTAATATTACTAATCCAGCCTTATGTAATTCATAAACCATCTTCTGCTTATCATAATCAAGATTATCAATGATAACCTCTTTTCTTTTAAATATATCTTTGGCATCATCTGGAAGCTTATTCTTATCATCTATTCTTGCAATCTTTTGGTATTTAACCTTTAAAGCACTAGGTATCATCGCATCAAAGGCCTTTGCATAATAAGTAAAATAATGCTCTGCAATATATTTACCAATTTCTACAAATTCCTGACTAAATATATTAGTAACATCAATAGTATCAATAATATCCTTTATTTTCTTATTATAGGATGTATCCTCCTTGATATTTATGATATATCCCATTCTTTTAGAATTACCAAAGGGTACTGATACTCTAAATCCTACATCTAATATGTCCTCTAAATAGGCTGGTATATGATAATCGAAGCTTTTATTTACTTGTCTAGATTTAATATCAACTATTACTTCAGCTATCATATATCCTCCTTACAAATTTAAAAGCCATCCTAAAAGATGGCTTTATTTTTAATTCATGCCATCAATCAAGCTTTAGCACCTTGCCTATTGCAGGTTGCTTGGTAGTCACAGAGCTTGTCTCTCGTACCATCTTTATGACAAATTAATTATATAATTAATTTATTATATTATCAACTAAAAAATTGTAATATGCTTCTTTACCTTCATATCTATCAATCCGAAGGCTGAAAGTGGTCTTGCCATAGCCTTTAGTACTACAAATAATAATATAGATTGAGGTAATAAATAAATCAAGTTCTTTGGTAATGAAATTAATAATAAATATGTTTTATAAGCATTAAAATACTCTTCAAATGTAGCACCACTCATATTTATATATACATATACAAACATATACCATAATGAACCAAAGATTACATTAATAATTAGATTAACTACTAATCTTGCAAGTAAGCATTTAGTAAATGTTACCTTAGTTTTATAAAAACAAATACCATATGTAAAGCCTGCCATCATCGCATCAAGTGTATATCCTGGGAAGAATGCACCACCTGATGGGAATATAAAGAAGCCAAGTACATCAGAAAATATACCAATTATTAATCCGGTCATTGGTCCATATACCATTCCTATTATACTAAAGAATAGGAAGGTAAATGATATTCCAAGTGTACCAAAGCCTGATGGTATAGGTATTAGCTTACATACAAGCATTAAACCAAATAGCATCGCAAGTATTACTAAATCCTTAACATTCTTAAATGCTCTTAATTGTCCAGTCCAATACTTCTTATGGAATGGGGTTCTAAATATTTTTTCATTATCTGATATATCTAAGAAATAATCCTTATTTCTACTTCTATATACTATGAAGAATAATGAAATAGATATTAATGCCATTAATCCAGCAGATAATCCACCATAAATATATGGATTATTTTCATTCATATGTAATACATTACCAATTACTACTTGAGTTGGCATATTAGCTAAATGTGTTTCATAGGCTGGTATTGATAAATTTAATATCTTATCGATATTTGTTTTACATCTTGATTCAGCAGTTAATATTGATTGGCTCTTGCTTGAATATGAATCCTTAAATATTCTAGCCTCTATTCTAATAACATAGTTATTAGCTGATACCTCCTCATATTTTACAACACTAGGTATCTTATTATATTCAATATTAGCTGTTAGCTTATATTTAGAATCCTTAGAATAATTATAATAATCATCTAATGCTTTTACTCTTCCATTGAAATATTCCTCACTAAATAAATAATTAGGAGTAGTTTCAGTTTGAATATTGAATTCATAATAGCTGAAATAATTATTAAATACTAATTCAGTTACGAAAAAACCAATTAGGAATCCTAATACAACTAATATAACTAGCTCGATTAAATATTTCCTAAAAGCGAAATTCATCTTCTTTGGATTAGCTTTATTAGGATCAAAATCATCATCTAATCCAAGATCTAGCTCCTCACTACCTAAATCAGTTTCTTCAGTTAAATTCTCATCTTTATTTTCTTCCATAAAAAAAGGCCTCCAAAAAATAGAGTGCCACTATATATAATACAGCGGACGCGCAAGCCAACCGCCACAAATAGTGTTCGTCCATACCCAACATCCCGTGATATGACACTTAACGC
>JAEELU010000011.1 GCA_016282815.1 Acholeplasmatales bacterium | reverse complement strand
CTGCTTAACAAATGGAGGAAATGCGAATGTTGCAATTGGTAATGTAGTTGGATCTAATATATGTAATATTGTATTAGTGTTAGGATTATCAATTATATTTACACCTATTATTGTTAAGAAAAGTAGCTTAAAAAAGGAATTTCCATTCTTATTAGGAGTTTCATTATTATTAGTATTGTTTGTATTAATAAGTGGTGCAGTAACAGGTACATATGAGGTATCAAGATGGATGGGTATAGTATTTGTTGTACTTATTATTGCTTATATTACCTTCCTTGTTATAGATGCTAAAAGACATCCAACAGAAGAAAACCAAGAAGAAATAAAGGATATGAAGGTATGGCAAGCTATATTATTCGTTATATTAGGCGCAGTCGGAATTGCTTGTGGTGGTGAATTTGTTGTATTTGGTGCTAAGGGTCTTGCCGTAACAGGTGCAACAGCAATGGGTATTAACCATGATTTAGCTGAATCTTTAGTAGGTTTGACTATCGTCGCAGTAGGTACATCACTTCCTGAGCTTGTAACAAGCGTTGTTGCAGCAAAGAAGGGTGAAAATGATATTGCCTTAGGTAATGTAGTTGGATCTAATATATTTAATATTCTATTCGTATTAGGTATTTCTGCTACAGTTAATCCACTTACTACAGGAAATGAAATAGTAGTAGATTTAATTGTTATGATGAGTATTACATTATTACTATTTGGCTTTGCTTTAACAAAGAAGCTAGATAGAAAGATGGGTATAATATTCCTATCAATTTATGTTTTATATTTAACATATTTAATATTAAGAACAGTTGGAGTCATTCCACAAATGTAAAAAAATTAGAAGAGTTCGTTAGGACTCTTCTTTATTTTTAACATTTATGTTAAAATTCATATAAAGAGGGATGAGAAATGGCAACAAAAAAACAAAAAAAGAAAGCAATTAATACAGCAAAAAGGGTAGCAAAGAAAAATCCTACCATCGCGATTGTATTTTTAGTTATATTATTATTAATAGGTGGTGCATTTGCAGCACTATATTTTACTGGTACATTAGATAAATGGTTACATCCAGAGAAGGCTACACCTACTCAAACAACTTTGCCAGAGGGTTCAATTGGTACTGGTGAGAATGGTGGTGCAAATGGTAATGTAACACCATCACAAAGTAGTAGTTCATCAACTACACCAACAACTACATCAAATATTTCTAATACTAGTAATAGTTCTACTGAATCTACAAGTCATAGCCATTCAGAAGAAGGAATTACTGAAGATATAGTTTATGATAATTTCCAAATTCATTTCTTAGAATTAGGTAATAAGTATACTGGTGACTCTGTGTATATTAAGGCAGGAGATACGGATATACTTATTGATGCAGGTTCAAGGGGTGGTTCAGCATCTACAATTACAGATTATGTAAAAACATATTGTACTGATGGTAAACTTGAATATGTAATAGTAACACATTCACATCAAGATCATATTGCTGGTTTTGCTGGAACATCTGATTCAAAGGCTAAAAACTATAAGGGCGAAGTAGTTGGAAAAACAGGTGTATTATATTATTTTGATGTAGAAAACATTATTGATTTCGCATATAAAGATAAACCTGCAATAGATAACAAAACAGCAAAATCATCTGATTATGGTGCAAATACTGAATATGGTAAATATTTAAAAGCAAGAGAATACGCAGTAGAAAAAGGTGCAAACCATAAAACTGCAAAGGAGTTATGGAATAATAATACAACTACATTTACACTTGCAGATGGTATAACAATGGATGTATTATACAATAAATACTACTTCGAAGCCACATCAGAAGAAAATGATTACTCTGTATGTACTATGTTTAATTATAATAATCATCATTTTATGCTAACTGGTGATTTAGAGGAAAAAGGTGAACACGCATTAGTTGATTATTACTCTGCATTAGAGGAATCAAAACATTTACCACACTGTGATTTATTTAAGGGTGGACATCATGGAAGCTATACAGCTTCAAATGAATGCTTATTAAGTGCAATTACACCAGATATTTGTTGTGTATGCTGCTGTGGTGGTGCAACTGAGTATACTGCTAATGCAAACACACAATTCCCAGCTCAAGCATTTATTGATAGAATTGCAAAATATACCTCAAGAGTATATATAACATCAATGTTTAATGAAGAAACTAAAACTAATGAGTCTATGAATGGTAATATTGTGTTATCATTTAATGGAACAACAGTTGGTTTAAAGGCATCTAATAACCTAATAAGATTAAAGGATACTGAATGGTTTAATGCTGAGATATATGTAGATTCATCTGGAAACAATGTCTCCGGCAAGGGTAAGGAAGATTTCTTTACTGCAGAGACTTCGGGTGTAACGAAAGTTAAACGACGAATATGGCCAGCTAATGGTGTACAATAGGAGGTTATTATGGAATTCATATTAAATAAAATTAAAGAATACAATAGAATAATAATCTTCGGACACGAAAGACCAGATGGAGATTGTATTGGTAGTCAATATGGCTTATATAATATTATTAAGGAAACATACCCTAATAAGGAAGTATATATAACTGGTGAATCTAGTGAATATGTTGGATTCATTGGTAAGCCTGAATTAATAGACGATAGCTTATTTAAGGGTTCACTTGCTATATGTGTAGATTGTGCTAATGGTGAAAGATTATCTGATCAAAGATATAAGGATTGTGATTATTCAATCAAAATTGATCATCATATCAATGTTGATAGCTTCTGTGATTATGAATATGTTGATACTACATCACCAGCATGTGCACAAATATTAGTAGAATTCTATCAAAAGTTTAAGGATGAATTAAAATTTAATTTAGCAGGAGCAGAAGCATTATACGTTGGTATTGTTACTGACACAGGTAGATTTAAATATGATAGTACTACTGCAAAAACTCATAGATTAGCCGCATCATTATTAGAATATGGTGTTAATATTGGCAAAATAGATAATTATCTAAGCGTAGAAACTATTGATAATTTAAAGCTAAGGGGCTATTGCTTAAATACATTTAAGGTAACTGAGCATGGATTTGCTTATATTGTAATGACAAGAGATATTATAGAAAAATTTGGTGTATCTGATGAGGATGCTGCTAACCAGGTTACTGCAATATCTACAATACAGGAGTGTCCTGTATGGGCAATGTTTATTGAGTATCCAACTCAAATAAGAATAAGATTAAGATCAAGAGGTCCTGTAGTAAATTTATTAGCCTCAGAATATGAGGGTGGAGGACATCCAAAGGCCTCAGGAGCTAAGCTTCCATCCTGGGATAAATTGGACGAGTTTTTAGCTAAGGCAGACGAACTAGTGTTAAATTATAAAAAAACTCTTGAAATTTAAAATATATTTTAGTAAAATGATTAAGGACTTTCAAAAAGGGTCCTTAATATACATAGGAATATAGCCAAGCGGTAAGGCAAGGGACTTTGACTCCCTCACGCGCTGGTTCGAATCCAGCTATTCCTGCCAGCTTAAAAGAAAGAAGACCTTAAATGGTCTTTTTTATTTTTATTATATTCGGACGTAAGGACGAATATTAAAACCTCACGCTATGCGTGTGAGATTCGAAGTAGCTTCGTGCGTTGTTAAATAAAAAAGCCTCCATG
>JAEELU010000010.1 GCA_016282815.1 Acholeplasmatales bacterium | reverse complement strand
GATTACCGACGTGAATTAATTGTCGCATTACATAATGATACTGACGTTTCTCAATTAGTGCCAGCACCGAGTAGAATTGCTCAATTAATAGTTCTTCCATTTATTAGAATTGAAGATTTTAATTGGGTAGAAAACTTAAATGATACAGAGCGCGGGAGCGCAGGTTACGGATCAACCGGAATAAAATAAAAAAATGCGGGAACCAGGTTTAACAATTACATGACCTGGTTCCCGCATTTTTTTATTTTTCAATTCCAGGTGGTTGACTAACCTTGCTAGTTAAATGATCTCGCACAATATATAACATAGCTAATTGTTGACAGACATTCATAGTAGTTCGATTAGAATTCTCTAACCTATTAATTTCTTTATCAATTTCTCTTATATCTATCATACTTTTAAGTCCTTCATTTTCTTTTTATACTTCTTACTTAATTCATCTTGCATATTCATTATATCTGACATATTATAATCTCTTGCTTTTAAACTTAAATCTGCAGCCTGAGCTTCTGCAAGTTCTACATCCACATCTTTTAAATATCTTTTAATTTCAATGGCACTAGCGACTTCCCCTAAATTTACTAATTCTTGATAAAAATTTTGTAATATACTCTTTGTTTCTTGTTCCCACCCAATCCATCTTTCAAAACCAGATTGGATTCCATTTTTTCTCACTGATGTATTTACATCAAAACGAGTATATTTTAACCAAGCATCAGGAATAATATGTGGATTATCAAAAGGTAAGTCCACAAGCAATTTATTATAATGTTCAATATAATAATTTACAAGTCTTTTGTAATTAGTATTTTCTTCAAAGTAATGATATTCATGACATTCTTTAAAACCTTTGAGTCCTAAAAAATTATAATAGTCTGCCATTTGAGAATGAATCATTAATCCTTCAATCATATGTTGTGCGAGCTGATTGAATATATCCTCTACTGTCACTACTTATTACCTCCAAAATCTTGTCTATTTTATTGTCTTGTTTTTGTAAATGACTATGGATCTCTTGTAATAATTCATCTGCTTTTTTAGAAAAAGCTTCTAATAATTCTTGTTTATCACCTTGAGTTAAGTTTTCTTGTAAGTTCATTGTCCCTATTAAAAAACTAATTATATTCAAAGTGTCGAGAAATGTAAATTCTCCATTTGATCCATTACCTAATCCTCTAGACATTAGATTTTTTCAGCAACAACTACTATATTAGAAACAGTTGCGGCAGCTCCGCCCAAAACTACAGTGATATTACTTGGTCCATCACATATTGCACAATTCTCTCTAATAAGACAATCAATAGACACATTCACTGAATCTCCTGCCGTTCCAGCCGTCTCACTTGCAGTAGCACCTGAAATAGGTACATTGTTTTTATATAATGTTATTGTTACTGTTCCAGCTTCAGTAGGTGCAATAGTAGCATTAACATTAAAATTATAATAACCTTCCCCAGCAACACGAATTGTACTGCCAGATAAATCTAAATTACAACCATAGCGTCTAACAATACTACCCAAATTAATAGTATTACCAATAGAAACTGCTTGGTCAGACACATTTGCTGTATATAAAGCCGATCTACTCATTCTTAATTCCCCCAAATAAAAAATGGGGCGCTAATTAAAGCGCCCCATTAAAAATAGTTCCCTCGTCAATAAGACGCTTTAATTAGATATTACCACATCCGCATCCACCAAAGCAAGGTGAAGGTACGGCATAAAAAGTATTGCTTGGATAACGAACAACAGAAGCAAGTTGATTCTGAAGTTCAAGTGCATTAATCTGATTCTGCATATCTGCCATTCTATCGCCAGTATACATATCAGCTAATTTCTGAATCTGCTCTGTAATGGTGCTATTAATAGCAGCAGTATTCAGTGCAGCTTCATAACGATTCTGTGCAATAGCTGAATTAATTGCGGCAGTGTTGACAGCGCCATTGTAGTTCACGCTATCAATTGCTCTAAGTGTATTGCAGCAGCACTCCTGTTGTTTTCCGCCAAGCGCGGTTAAAGCATTTTCTACATTCCCAAATTCACGAATAAGGGATGCATTTCCATCCTTAATAGCTGCGATTGCATTTGAAGCATTCTGAGTTGAAGCAGCAATAGTTTGCGCAGTTCCATTAGTTACTGCAGCCAGAATATCACGGCTCTGATCTTGTAAACCGATATTATCAAAACCTCTCTGAACATCATTCTGTGTTGCTAAATTATTGTAACCAATAGCATTAGCAAAACCATTGTTGCCCCAGCCGTATCCTCCAAAGCCTCCATTAGCTAAAATAAGTAGAGCAAAGATCCACATAAAAGATGAATCTGCCCAACAATCACCATTCTTGTTACTTAACAGTGCTACATCAGCAGCAGAAAGTCCACTATTTTCTCCCATAACCAAATCTCCAATCGTAAGAACTCGCTGATTTGGCCATAGACCTCAATTCATTATTAAGATTTCAAAATTATACGATTTGACTTGGATCTAATCCGTGCTGTTGAGCATATTGATAAAAGAATTGTTTTGGCGTCATTCCGCTTCCGTTGAACAAGTCAAGGATCATCTTACCCTGCGGATTTGCGGAAACCATGTTCTGCAAAAAGTCTTTAGGGTTTGAACTCTCCTTAAAGGCTTGTACCAACTTAGCTTGCGGATTCGTCTGCATTTGCAGTTGTTGATACAATCCGTTCATGTTCTTCTAATAACTCCTTTATAAATGTGTTCAACTCATCTTTTCTAACAAATTGAGATAAGTCCAAATCATTGTTAATAGTTGCATTTGTGGAAGGTAGGGTATTTGTTTCTTTTTCTTCCACATAATTGAAAATTCTTAGCGAACTGAGTCCAACATTATCGGTAGTTTTAATATACATTTTTCCTTCGAGCATACTATCCAATAAAATTGCAATACTGTTCGGATTCATTTGCCAAGAATTTGCTCCCTCTTTACCTTGAACCCAAATAACGTTATTAGTGGGCGCACTAGCACCGATGTTCGAGTAAAGATAAGGAGAAATTTGGTTACCCGGTCGATTCATTTGATTCATCATATTAAATTTTCTCCTAGATATAAAATAATATTCTACTCCTTTCGCCAAGAGTTTTCACATTAATTTATACCTCTAATAAAAGTACCTAACCCACAATCAGATACTCATATGAAAGATATAAATTATTCCATATAATTTTAATTTACAAGAAGTATATAAATTAGTTTACTTGTGAATAAAATTAATATAGAATTACCTCTACATAAGAAAGTAAAAATTAGGAAGGAATTTTTAATCTACTTTGTCCAAAGTCACCTAAATTCAAAACCATCTTCTTCGATAACTTGAGGTTCTTTTATTATTCCGCCTACGTGAGCGAATCCTATGCATATAGCATCAGCCTCGTCATCGTTAGTATTAATTCCGAATTGAGACTTGACAAACTTAATATCTTGAGGTTTTAAAGAGCTGCGACTAACGCCTCTACCAGTGTGGATCCTGCATTTTTTTCTCCAAGCTGATGATACATAAAAAACAGGTTTAATATCACGCTTATCAAATTCTTCAACGAGAAATCCTTGAAGATATTTAAGAGCTGTAAATACTTGTTGATTATGACGAACGTCTTCCGGTATCACATCTTCAATTGCTATTTCATCTACTTTATACTTATCAATTATTTTACTTATTTCATCAACCATTTTGTGAATCCGGTGAAAAAGATTGGAACTCCCTGCAGTTATACAGCCATAATCTTTTAGCTCTTGTTTATCAAAGATACTCCAACCTGTACTTTTAGTAGAAGCATCAATTGCTAAAGTTATCATAAAAACCTCCTCTATCCTTCTATATATATTATACCAAAAATTTTCTAAGTTGTCAAGTTTTTCACTAGATTTTTTTATAAAAAATCTAAAGTTAAAGAAAAAACATAAAAATCTTCAGGTTGTAGTAAATATTACAAAATTGTTAATAAGGAAAATATTACGGAAAT
>JAEELU010000098.1 GCA_016282815.1 Acholeplasmatales bacterium | reverse complement strand
CATCCTCTAAATACTTCTTATTAGGTACTGTTGGAGCTGGAGTCTCTTGTGGATCAAGTGGTACATATTCACCTGGTAAATAACCCTTAACCTTAATAGGCTTTGTTGTTGTAGTTGGCTTTTCACCCTCAGCATAATCAGTTCCATCTGGCTTCTTATCCTGAGTGATAACACCAATTATTGTATGACCTGTATCATCATGTGTTGGATCATTTGCATCAGGTGCCTTTACTACATAAGTTGTACCTGTTCCAATTGGAGTTGTTGAATCAGGAGTACCATCCTGATCATCGTCGTAGAACCATTCAACAGTTACAGGAGTAACCATAGGATCGACTGTGATTTCATCACCATTTGCAGGTCTTTCTTTATCATTTGTAGTCTTAACTTCTACCTCTTCATCAGGATTGATAGGGTAATAAACTTGGACTGGCTTTGTTTTTGTAGTTGGCTTCTCATCTTCAGCATAGTCAGAATCATCTGGCTTCTTATCCTGAGTGATAACACCAATTATATTATGACCCTTATCTTCTTCCTTGATTGTGTATTTTTCACCTGTTCCAAGTGGTGTAGTTGTATCAGGAGTACCATCCTTATCGTCATCATAATACCACTTAACTGTTACTGGCTGAGAATTTGGATTAACTGAAATTTCATCATCCTTTGCAGGATTATTCTTATTACCAGGAATAATTACATCTGGTTTAGTTTGAGTATCAAGCTCTTTATAGATTACAACTGGATCTGATGCTACTGTTGGCTTTTCATCCTCAGCATAATTAGTTCCATCAGGCTTCTTATCCTGTGTTGCTACAGCGATAATATTATGACCCTTATCCTCATCCTTAACTGTGTATGTATCACCAGTTTCAAGTGGTGTAGTTGTATCAGGGTTACCATCTTTATCATCATCATAGTACCAATTAACAGTTGCAGGTGTGAAATCAGGTGTAGCTGTTATTTCGTCACCTGGCTCAGGATATTTCTTACCATCTGTTGTAGAAATATCAGTCTTACTTTCATCACCCTTTGGTGTATATACCTTAATAGGTAATGATGTTGCGGTTGGCTTTTCGCCCTCTTCGTAGTCAGTTCCATCATTCTTCTTATTTTGTTTCATAACTGCGATAATGTTATGACCTAAATCTTCTTCTCTAACTGTATACTTTTCACCAGTTCCAATTGGTGTAGTTGAATCAGGGTTACCATCCTTATCATCATCATAGAACCACTCAGTTGTAGCTTCAGTTGCCTTTGTTTCATTTAATATTTCGTCTCCAACGAATACTGGATCATTTGAAAATTTAACTGTTACTTTTTCATTTGGATCAAGTGGAGTATAAACTCTTACACCCTTTGTTGTAATAGTAGGAATATCACCAGTAATAGGATTTCCATTTTCATCAACATCTTGATATACTACAGCAATAATTGTATGACCTGTATCATCATGGTTTTCATCATTTGGATCTGGACATACTACTGTATATGTAGTACCTTCACCAATTGGAGTTTCTGAATCAGGCTTTCCATCCTTATCGTCATCATAATACCATTTAACTGTTGAAGGCTTAAATGAAGGTGATACCTTAATTTCATCGCCTGCTTTTGGATTAGTACCTGGAACTATTATTTCTATTTCTTCATCTTTATCAAATGGAGTGAATATTTCAATAGGATCTGTTGTTTGAGTAGGAATATCACCAGTAATTGGATCACCATTTTCATCTTCATTTTGAGTAATTACAGCAATAACCTTCTTACCTAAATCATCAGGTGATTTTGGTTTATATGTTTTTCCTGTTCCAATAGGATTGCCTGTTGGTTTTCCATCTCCATCTACATAATACCATTTTATTTCAACTGGATTACCATCAACATCTATAGTAATTTCCTCACCAATATAAACTGGAGTATGATCAGAATTAGAAACTATTGGTTTTCCATTAGGATCAAGTGGAGTATATTCCTTTATAATTCCCATGAATCCTTCCGCATAATCTGGAGAAGTAGGACTAAAATCAAAAATATTAAAACCATCTGCAAAATGAATAAAAGATTTTTCTTCCATTCCATTTTCCATCATTTCTTTATCGGCATCTATACGCATGTTTTTAAGTATAATTTTTCCTGAAACTCTATCAGAAGTAATAGATAGTAAACCTTTAACTCCACCTATTCCAGGATTACTGTTGTCGATGGTCAAATCGTGGTTTGCTGAAATACTGTGTACGGTGTAATCAAAATCTTTTATGATAAAACCATTCAAATCAATTGTAATAGTTTTATCACATTCTAATTTACCAAATTCAGTTTCTCTTTCATAATCTTGCATTAGAACAATTACATCATTGTCGTTACATGCATTATGAGCTTCTTGTAATGTTGAATATGTGTTACCACCAATACGAACTCTTTGTGGAGCATCAAACAATGCAGCTTCACCATCTTTTAATCCGAAATATAATCCATCATCACTTACGAAGTAGTCAGCAGGATTAGCATAACCCATTACTGTGCCCCAACCACTAGTGAAAACTGTTGATGTTGCATTATTTAATTTAATACTAATTTTAGCACCTTCAGTTAAAGGAGCAGTTATAATTAATGTATTGTTATTTTTTAACATTAAATGTGCTAAAGTTGTTTGATCGGTTAAAGTATTACCTTCAATAGTAGGATTACCACTTAACTTAATAGTATTACCAGCATCAATAGCTGCTCTATTAGTAACGTTATTCTTAATAACACCACCATTAATAGTTATAGGTCCACCCCAGTCATTAATTGTACCTTCACCTGTCCAATTATATGATAATTCGCCACCATTAATAATTGTATTTCCTCTGGCAAATATAGTTGCTCGGACACTACTTGTATTATAAGAAATTTTACCGCCTTCTAATTTGAAAGTATTTCCACTTTCAATGAAAATAGCACCGCCTGTATTTCCTTTATTATGCATAATTGCGCCACCATACATAATAAATTCTGCGCTACCATTAGACGCTCCTAATCTAATAACACCATCGTGTGAAGCATTATTTCCTATGATAGTACCGCCATACATATATAATTTACCATTGCTAGAAATATCAATAGCAGCACCATCAGAACCATTAGCACCTGCGATATATCCACCAGTAAATGTATCATAATTTGATGTTAAACTATCATTTACAGTTGCAAGACCTGCACCATTAGCTTGTGGACTAGCAACATTATATCTATGTTCTGTTTCGCCACAATCATAGATATTTAATGTTCTATTGCTTGAAATACTAATAAGTCGTGATGCACCACCAGCTTTAATACCATGTCCATTTAAGCATAAATTAGTTGTTCCTGCAGGAACACTCCAAGTACTGCTTAATATGACATCATTAGCTAAATAATAATTACCAGCTGTTGTTGGTAATGAATCAGTAGCTGACCATTCTTTATATGTTGTATTACCATGTTCATGAATTTGAGTTTCATCTACATTAGTTATAAGAATTGGATAATTATTTCCCATTTTCCAAGTGTTATCAAAATCCCATTGATAAAAAGAAGCTGAATCTTTATAGCTAGAAGCTGATAAAGGATTACCTACAAATGGTATCGGATCAGAAAGAGCTTTATATCTGCTACCTGCACGATCTGTTTTATTTTGAACACAGCCCTCTAAATAATAACAATTAATTGGAGCATATGCATCATTATCAAGAAATAAACCGATAATTCCACCTGCATATTCTGCTTCTCTTGTACCTGTATTTGGAGTAATTATTTTTCCAACATTATGGCATTTTTCAACTTTTCCATTGTTATAGCCAGTAATTCCACCAGCACGACCAACACTAGCTTCTATATCACCAGTG
>JAEELU010000097.1 GCA_016282815.1 Acholeplasmatales bacterium | reverse complement strand
CATGGGATGAGGCAAAAAAGATAATATCTGTTATAGATAAGCCTAAGTATAAATCATTCTCAACTAAAGAAGAGGCAGAGGCATTTTTAAATGATGTTGAGCTATCTGATAATGTTGATGAGCCTAAATGCTATATAGATGGAAGCTTTGATCAAAGTACAAATAAATATAGCTTTGGTGGAGCATTAATAGTAAATGGTGAATGTATCGAATTTAAAAGAGCCTTTGGACCTGATGAATATTCTGAATATCGAAATGTTGCAGGTGAAATAAGAGGTGCCTCATATATTATTAATTATTGTTATACACGAGGATTAAAAAGATTACATATTTTTTATGATTATATCGGAATAGAAAAATGGTATAAGGGTGAATGGAAGGCTAATACTAATATAGCTATCAAGTATCAGGAATTCGCTATGGGTATTAAGGATAAAATAGAGGTAATCTTCCATAAGGTTAAAAGCCATACAAACAATAAATATAATGATTTGGCTGATAGGTTAGCTAAGGAAGCATTAGATATTATCTAATGATGAAAACGATTTGTTTTTAATTTAGATTATAAAAAGAATTGTATATTTGTTATTAATATTATAAAATTAGTTTGGTGTAAAAAATTATTTTACCTGGAGGACATATGAATTTATCAGTAATTATGTCATCGGTTCTCGGAATGAAATTCGACGCTGTATGGCAGGCTATATTATTCATACTCGGTGGTCTTGGTGTATTCCTTTTTGGTATCCATATGATGGGCTCAAGCCTAAAGGAACTAGCAGGAGATAGACTCCGACTAATAATTCAAAAGTCAACAAGTACTCCAATTATGGGTATGGCTATGGGCTTTGTTGTTACAATGCTTACACAGTCATCATCAACTACAAGTGCTATTGTCGTTGGTATCGTTGGAGCAGGCTTAATGACATTTAAGCAATCAATCGGCGTATTATTAGGTGCGAATATTGGTGGTACAGTATTGCCATTATTAATGGCTGCGATGCCTTCATATATCAAGCCTGTTGTCGCTGTTGTTTTAGTTTTTGTCGGAGCTTGTATGGTTTTCTTCTTTAAGAAGGAGAAGATAAATCAAATTGGCTCAGTAGTATTAGGCTTTGGTTTAATATTCTTAGGTCTAGCATTAATTGATATGAGCTTTGAATATATCCAAGATGCTCATACAGAATTTATTATGAATATGTTTACAAGCTTATCTAATTATCCAGAACTTGCAGTAATAGTTGGTGTTCTATTCACTATCATAGTTCAATCCTCAGCTGCAACAATCGGTATCGTTCAAGGCTTATACGCTGTAGGTTCAGTATCATTGACTGGTGCACTTGCAGTTATGATTGGTGCTAACTTAGGTACAACAATCACTGCGATAATTGCTTGTCTTGGCTCATCTAAAACAGCTAAGAAGGTTGCGATTGCGAACTCACTTATTAAGCTATTTGGTTTAATCCTATTTACAGCGATATTCAGATTCGCATTCGATCCGTTAATTCATACAATAAATGATGGTATGTTTAAGAATGAATATAATCCATTAATTATTTCATTCTCACATATATTCTTTAACCTAGTAACTTCATTATTGATACTTGCTTGCATAAAGCCATTTAATTTATTATGTGATAAGATTGTACCTGATGCAGAAAAATCTATCGAGGATTCACTTCTTGATTACACACTTATCAAAAAGTCACCTACACTTGCCTTATCATTTGTAAAAACTGCAATTGATTATATGGCTGAAACAATGGGTGAATATGTACATCTAGCAAAGAATTATTCGTTTGAACGAAATGAAAAGGCAATTACTCATGGAGCTGAGCTAGAAAGAACAATCAACTGTCTAGATAAAAGAATTCATGATTACCTAATTAAATTAACAGTAGCTCATATGGATAATAAGACATCTACATTACTATCTAAGTATTTAGATCAAATAAAGGATATCGAGCGTATCGGTGATCACTGTACTAATATTCTAGAATTCTTCGATGATAGATATGAAAAGGATCTACATTTAACAGAGGATGGTACTCAGGATTTAGAGCAAATGTTTGATACATTGCTTCAAATGACTGATGGAACTGTTAAGGCTATAGTTGAATGGGATAATGATATAGCTGAAGAGGCTAGAGTTTATGAGGATCAAATCGACAGATTAGAAGAGGTTCTACATGAACGTCACATTCATAGAGTTAATGCTGGTGTATGCTCATTCCAAAACACTGAGCACTATGTTGAAATATTATCAAATATTGAAAGAATGGGTGACCATTTAACTAATATACTTGATAGTATTATCACAAAGGAATATTGTAAATACGATGAGTTTAATCACTAATAAATAGGATTTCATTTGAAATCCTTTTTAAATCTATAAGGGGGGGATAATTATGCCATTTAAAATTAATTCTAAATATAAGCCAACTGGTGATCAGCCTAAGGCTATTGAGAATATAGTTAATAATTTTAATAATGGAATTAAAAGACAAACATTACTTGGCGCGACAGGTACAGGTAAAACCTTCACTATGGCTAATGTTATTGAAAAATTAAATAAGCCTACCCTTGTTTTAGCACATAATAAGACACTTGCTGGTCAATTATATAATGAGCTTAAGGATTTATTCCCTGATAATCACGTTGAATATTTCATTTCATATTATGATTATTATCAGCCTGAGGCATATGTTGTATCAAGTGATACATATATCGAAAAGGATGCTCAAATTAATGATGAAATAGATGAGATGAGACACTCAGCTACAGCTGCGTTAATGGACTATGATGATGTTATCGTTGTAGCGTCAGTTTCATGTATATATGGTATTGGTGATCCAACAGATTATAAGGATTCAATGCTTAATATTAGAGTTGGTGAAACATATAATAGAAAGAAACTAATGCAGCGTCTTGTTGAGATGCAATTTGAAAGAAATGATTTCGAATTTAAAAGAGGCTCATTTAGATTAAGAGGAGATACATTAGATATTATTCCACCTTCAGAGCATTCAAAGGGTATAAGAATTGAATTCTTTGACGATGAAATAGATAGAATAAGAACATTTGATGTTCTAACTGGCACGACTATTAACGATGTAATGTTTGCGAATATATTCGCTGCTACTCATTTCGTTACTAATAAGGATAAGCTTACATTAGCACTTGAAAGAATAAGAGAAGAGCTAAAGGAAAGAATTAAATATTTCAATGAGGATGGAAAGCCACTTGAGGCTGAGCGTATCGAGCAAAGAACAAAATATGATATTGAAATGCTTGAACAAACAGGCTTCTGCTCAGGTATTGAAAATTATTCAAGGCATCTATCATTAAGAGCCGAGGGTGAAACACCATCAGTTTTAATCGATTTCTTCCCTGATGATTTTTTACTTATTGTAGATGAATCACATGTTACACTTCCTCAGGTTAGAGGAATGTATAATGGTGATAGATCAAGAAAGCTTAATTTAGTTAATTATGGCTTTAGACTTCCTAGTGCTCTAGATAATAGACCACTTAAATTTGATGAATTTGATAAGAAGATAAATCAAGCCCTATTTGTTTCGGCTACCCCTGGTGATATGGAAAAGAACTATCCAATCACTGAACAAATCATCAGGCCTACAGGATTATTAGACCCTATCATCGAGGTTAGACCAACCCTAGGTCAGGTAGATGATATTTATTCTGAAATAGTAGAAAGAACTAAAAAGGGTGAGCGTACATTAGTTACTACACTTACAATTAAAATGAGTGAGGAGCTAACTGCATACCTAAAGAAGCTTGGTGTTAAGGTACAGTATTTACATAGTGAAATAAAGGCACTTGAGCGTATTGAAATATTAAAGGATTTAAGATTAGGCAAATACGACTGTCTAGTAGGTATTAATCTATTAAGAGAGGGTCTAGATTTACCAGAGGTATCATTAGTATGTATTCTTGATGCCGATAAGGAAGGATTTTTACGTAGTGAAAGAAGCTTAATCCAAACAATAGGTAGAGCTGCTCGTAATAAGGATGGCAAGGTAATATTATACGCAGATACATATTCTGATGCGATGACATATGCAATTAATGAAACAAAGCGTAGACGTGAAATCCAAAACCAATATAATATTGAGCACAACATTATTCCTCAAACTATTATTAAAGAAATACCTAAGTCTATAACTATGAAAAAGGCTGATGATATTGCTGATTCGGCGAAGGTATATCATAAGAATATGACTAAGGATGAAAAGATTCAAAAGATTATGGAGCTTGAGGAAGAAATGAAGGCATACGCTAAGGAATTAAATTTCGAGGCAGCTGCCCTAATAAGAGATGCAATCCTAGAGCTTAAAGCATCTAAATAGGTGATTATATGAAGGAAAATGATATTTATAAGGTAAAAATAGAAAGCTTCGATATCAATGGCTATGGTGTAACCCATATCGACTCAAGAGTAATCTTTGTAATGGGTGCTGTAGTAGATGAAGAGGTTTTAATAGAAATAGTAAATGTTCATAAGAAATATGCATTTGCTAAAATAAAGGAAATAATTAAAACATCAAATTATAGATTAGAATCACCATGTCCATATTATGAATTTTGTGGTGGCTGTGATATGATGCATATATCATATGAAACAGAATGTGATATTAAAACAAAAAGGGTATCTCAAACCCTACGCCAATTTGATTATGAATTGTTACCAATAATTAAGGCAGATAAAATCTATGGCTATAGAAATAAGGTAATGGTACCATTCTGTAAGGATATAGATGATGATATATTATATGGATTCTATCGTAAGGATTCACATGATATCGTATCTATAGATAACTGTCTAATCAGTGATGATTTAACTAATAAAATCCTAAATTTTATATGTAAATACTTAAATTTATTCCATATTTCAATTTATGATGAAACATCTCATACTGGCCTATTTAAGGAGGTTATGATTCGTCATACAAAGCTTAATGAATATATGGTTGTTTTAGTAACTACATCAAATCATGATTTTACTTCACTAGTTAATTATTTAACCGATGAATTTAAGGAAATTAAATCTATTTTCTTAAATATAAATGAAAGAAAAACAAATGTTGTTTTATCTAATCAATACATACTTTTATATGGCTCTAATACTATTACAGAGGATATATTAGGCTTAAAATTTAATGTATCTCCATCATCATTTATGCAAGTAAATAATAGCCAATGTGAGAAGCTTTATAGCAAAGCTATAGAGCTAGCAAAGCTAGATAAAACAATGAATGTAATAGATGCATATTGTGGTATGGGCTCTATCACATTAAATATAGCAAAACATGTTAATAAGGTATATGGTATTGAAATAGTAGAGGATGCTATAGCTAATGCCAATAACAATAAAAAGCTAAATAACATTTCTAATGCTGAATTTATCCTTGGTGCCTGTGAGGATAAAATAAAAGAATTATCACATATAAATAATATAGATGTTATATTCTTTGATCCACCAAGAAAGGGATGCGATAAATCATTCCTTGATACAGTAATAGAAATGAAAATACCAAAGATAGTTTATATCTCATGTAATATCGCAACCTGTGCTAGGGATATAAAAATATTAGAGGATAATGGTTATAAGCTTATTAAAGCTGAGCCAGTTGATTTATTCCCTAGAACATTACATGTAGAAACTATCGCACTCTTAACACGTAAAAACTAGTAAAAAATAGGCCAAAATGATAAAAAATGGCCTTTTTTTCATCTATTCATAAGGTCAAAAACGATGTTGTAGTTCTAGACCTACTTTGAAAAATAGGTATATCGTTCTAGGGAACAGGTGAAAAATGCTAAAATGTAACATGTTTCCAAGCTCTTTGAACTATAAAGAAAATACGTCGTTCTAGGGGATATCAAAATGTAGATGTTTTATATTCATCAACTTTATAATAATTTAACACCCACTTTCGGT
>JAEELU010000096.1 GCA_016282815.1 Acholeplasmatales bacterium | reverse complement strand
ATAATGGTTCAATTGATGGTGATGGTCCAGCTGCGATGCGTTATACTGAAACAAGAATGAGTAAAAACGCAGAATACCTACTTCAGGATATAGATAAAAATACAGTTCCATTCATTCCAAACTTCGATGAGGAGGAAATTGAACCAACTGTATTACCTGCAAAATTCCCTAACCTATTAGTTAATGGTGCTATGGGTATTTCATCAGGTTATGCAACATATATACCAACACATAATATTAATGAGGTTGTAGAAGCAACTATCGCAAGAATTGATAATCCTGATATGACAGTAGATGACTTACTTAAGATTATGCCAGGACCAGATTTCCCAACTGGTGCGATAGTTATGGGTACTGATGGCATTAGAGAGGCCTTTTTAACAGGTTCAGGCTCAATTGTTGTTCGTAGTAAATATGAGCTTGAGGAAATGGCTAATGGTGCAACAAGAATCGTAATTACTGAAATTCCATATGATACTCTAAAGAGTAAAACAGTAGAAAAGATGGAACAGCTACGTATGGATGGTAAGGTACCTGATGTAGTTGAGGTAAGAGATGAATCTGGTAGAGATGGTTTAAGAATTGCAATTGACCTAAAGAAGAATGCTAATGTTGATGCAATAATTAATTTCTATTTTAAAAATACCGATCTACAAACAAATTTAAACTATAATATGGTTTCAATTTGTAATAGACGTCCTATGAGACTTGGTGTACTTCCTATTTTGGATGCCTATATCGATCATCAAAAGGATGTTGTAACAAATAGAACTAATTTTGAATTAAATAAGGCCCAAAAAAGACTTCATATAGTTGAAGGCTTAATCAAGATGATTGATATTGTCGATGAGGTAATTAAAATCATCAGAAAGAGTGAAGGTAAGGCAGATTCTATTAATAATTTAGTAAATACCTTTGATTTCACTCCTGATCAAGCTGAAGCTATCGTAATGATGAGATTATATAGCCTATCTCATCAGGATGTAGAGGCTTTAATGGCTGAAAATGAGGAATTAAATAAGAATATAGCTGAATATAAGAAGATTCTATCATCAGAGCATGAGCTAATGAAGGTTATTAAGGCTGAGCTAAAGGAAATGAACAAGGTTTTAGTTTCACCTAGAAAGACTGAAATTAAGGATGAAAGTGCTCAAATTAAAATTGATGAGACAGATCTTATTTCAAAGGAACAAACTGTCGTTTCAGTATCAAGAGATGGTTATCTAAAGCGTGCTAATCTAAAGGCTTATAATGCCTCTAAGACAAATGGTATGAAGGATAATGACTCAGTATTATTCCTAAAAGAGGTTTCAACACTTGATACATTACTTATTTTTACTAATTTAGGTAATTTTATATACTTACCAGTATATAAGATTCCGGAAGCTAAATTTAAGGATGTAGGTACATTTATATCATCTATAGTTCAAATTAATCCTAAGGAAAGATTTGTTCATGTATTTGCTTTATCTAATTTCTTAGATAATCAAACAATTTTACTTGCTACTAAAAAGGGCGCTATGAAGCAAACATTGCTATCTGACTTTGAGGTATCAAGATATACTAAGGCTGTACGTGCTATGAAGCTATCTGACGATGATGAGCTAGTATCTGTTGATATGATCAAGAACCCTCTTGAAATATTAGTATTTACTCATAACGCTGAGGTGTTAAGGTTTAGAGCATCAGAGGTATCAATTTATGGTACTGTAGCTGGTGGTGTAAGAAGTATTAACCTTAAGGATAAGGATTATGTTGTAAGCTCAGTTTACGCTAATAAGAATGATGACTTTGTCGTTGTAACCTCAAGAGATACAATTAAGCGTATGAAGGTCACTGAGGTACCTCTAACAAGACGTTCTCGTGCCGGAACTACAATAATTAAGAAAGTTAAGGCTAACCCTTACTATGTTATAGATGCAGTTAAAATGACTCCAAATCAATATAAGGAGAATGTACCTATTCATTTAATATATAAGAATGGTAATGATCAAATAGATGCCTTTAGCTTAAAATATAATGT
This sequence comes from Acholeplasmatales bacterium, assembly GCA_016282815.1. Classification (GTDB taxonomy): domain Bacteria; phylum Bacillota_I; class Bacilli_A; order Acholeplasmatales; family Anaeroplasmataceae; genus Anaeroplasma. The sequence continues at coordinate 14,076 of JAEELU010000096.1, read as the reverse complement.
ATCAGATTCAGGAAGACAATTTGAACCATCTGATCCAAGCTATAAGGATCTATTAAGAATATTAATCTCAGACCCTCAAAAAGAGGATGATGCAGTATCTGCAGATTACCTAGAGGAGCCTAAACAGGATTTATTTACAACTGACCTTGGTGGTGGCTTCCAGGAGGAAAAGCCTTTAGCTGCTGATAAATCTAAATCTAACCAATCAATCCTAGATGAGTTAGATGCAATTTTAAAGCATGAGGCTACTAAAAATGGTACAATAGCTCCTCAGGTTGATGAAAAGGAAGAAGAGCCAAAGGAAAACATCGCATATACAAAAATCTCATTATTTGATGATTAATTTAATGGAATAACCCTAGCAATAGGGTTTTTCTTTTTGGTAAAACTTGAATTTTCACTAATAATTATTTATAATAATTAAAAGGATAATTCGGTAATTGAGGTATTATTTATGAAAAAATATAAAAATAAAACTGAAGAAGATTTTACTCAAGACCTATTTGAAGATATAGTAGATGAGCCTCAAGAAGCTGAAACAAAGCCTGAAGAGGACGATGAATTTAATCCAAATGGCTTTGAGATTGTTATAGATAGAGTACAGCATGGTTTAGTAGGTACTTTAAAGCTAAAGGATGATCTTATAAATAAGCCTATTTTTAGACCAGGTGATTTTATTCATTTTATAGCTCCAGCTAGGCTAGAGAAAAAGGATTTTGTATTATATCAAAATCATGATAACTATTTCATAAGAAGAATAATTAAATTTATTGACGAGGATATATATGTTGCCGGTGATAATGAAAGAGAATACCATATCATCCATAAGGAGGATGTAATTGGTAAGGCAATAGGCCGTCAAAGAAAGAAAAAATATATAAGCTTTGCTTTAAATCCAACTAAAAAGCTATATACCTTTAGAAAGGTAAATTTAGCTGGCCTAAGACTTGGTAAGAGAGTAATGGATTACGATGGTGATATGAGCCAGGAATCATATGAAATTGCCATGCAAAACCTTGAGGCCAATGTCAGTACAACTACTCAGCAACAAGCTCAAAAGCCTGTTACACCAATTGCTTCAGATATCGACCTAGATTCTGATTTAGCAAGCTTCCTTAACCCAGATGACTTAGTACGTGAAATTAGAAGCCAAAATGTGGCCGAGGAGGATATTACAGAGGGTGTTGAATATCAAGAGGAAACAGTGGATATTGATAGCCTAATGGATAATGATGTAGAGACTGATGAAGTGTATGAAAATGAAGAAAATGATGAGGATGAGGAAGACTTATAGGCTTCCTTTTTCTATAAAAAATAAATTTCAAAAACTATCTAGTATTTAAAACTAAATAAAACAATGTTAATAATTAATAAATCTATTAATATACACTAGATTGATTTTGAAATAAAAAAAGAGGTGTTTATTTATGAAGACTACCATCAATAATAAGGAATATGATATAGAAAAAGGCACTAAGGTTATCGATGTAATAGACAATAGTGAACGTAGATATCTAGGATGTAGAATCGATAATAATGATAAGCCGCTTGATGTTGTTATACCTGAAAATTCTGTTATAGAATTAGTTGATTTACATTCACATTCTGGTATTCAAATGTATCAGGCATCATTAAGATACGTAGTATTAATGGCTTGTAATAAGATTTTGCCTAAGAAAAGAATAATCTTTAATTATAGTGTATCTAGAAGTATTTTTGCATCAATTGTAGGACTTGGTCATCCACTTAATTATGAAACATTTGTCCAAATAAGGGATGAGGTAGATAGAATAATTAAGGCTGATTTACCTATTAGATTCAATAGAAAATCTAGAGAGGAAGTAATTAAATTTTATGAATCTGTAGGCTATAATGATAAAATCCAGCTATTGAAATACGAGCATAGAAAGGAATTAAGCCTATATGAATGTGATGGCTATTTAAATTTCTTATATAGCCCATTGGTACCTTCTACAGGATTTTTAACTAAATATGCCTTAAAGATGTACGCTCCTGGATTATTAATTCAATATCCACGTTTAGAATGTGGATGTGAAATACCACCATTTGAGGAGGAAAAATCATTTAGAGCAGCTCTAAAAGAGGCTAATAGATGGAATAATACGATTAAGATAGATTCGATTGCTCATATAAATAATATTATTGAACAGGGAAAGGCTCTAGAATTAATTAATTTATGTGAAACTAGACATAATGCCCAGCTAACTCATTTAGGTGATAAAATAGAGGATAATATTGATAATATTAAGGTTATATGTGTTGCAGGACCTTCATCTAGTGGTAAAACTACATTTACTAATAGATTAAGGATAGAATTGACAAGTAGAGGAATTGAGCCTTTAATGATCAGTATGGATAATTTCTACAAGGGTTCTGATTATCCACTTGATGAGGATGGAAAGCCTGATTATGAGCATATTAATTCACTAAATCTTGATTTATTTGATGAGGTAATTGTAAAGCTTGTATCTGGTGAGGAAACAAGCCTACCTACATTTAATTTCGCAAATAAGGAAACTATATTTACTGAACCTGTAAAGCTTAAGAAGAATCAACCTATCTTAATTGAAGGAATTCATGCCTTAAATCCTGAAATTATGCCAAGTGTACCAGATGAGAATAAATATAGAGTCTATATAGCTCCACTTGGTCAAATGAGATATGATACACATACACCAATCTCAATTTCAGATTTAAGATTGATGAGAAGAATGGTTAGAGATCATCATTCTCGTGCAACAAGCGTAGAAAGAACAATCGAGACCTGGGATTCAGTAAGAAAGGGTGAATTTAAATGGATTTACCCTAATCAAAATAACGCTGATTTCGTATATAATTCAGAATTAACATATGAAATCCCAGTAATGAGAAAATATCTAATACCATTATTAAATAATATATCTAAGGAAAGCCATGTATATTACGTTGCTAAGCGTATGCTAAAATTCTTAAATTTCTTTGAGGATATATCTGATAAATGGATTCCATCTAATTCGATTTTAAGGGAATTTATAGGAGATTCTATATTTTATACCGATGATGTAAAATAAACGATTTAAACGAGTTTTAAACTCGTTTTTTTTCGTTTTTATAAATTGAAAATAGATATTATTTTTAGTATAATAATTAATGAATTTGGTGGTGAAAAAATGTACTCAATTTCTAACTTAGAAAGAATAAACTATCCCAAGGAATTGGTTTATGATTTAACACGTTTATATACATATAAGGGTAGAGATTCTCACTTTGAGGATTTCCTTAAGCAATATATGAGCCAGATAGTTAAGAATACTGTTGAAAATGATGTTATCGCCACTGCTAAAATCCTTAAATTAGATGTTAATGAAAATAGATTAAGGCTTATTGTAAAGAAGGATTCTGAGCCTAGAACTAAGCATGAAAAGCTTCTAAGAAACCTAAAAGAAGTCTTTACATTAATCCAAAAAGAGGGAGAAAAGCTTAATTTACAATCAAATGAATTCCTACAGCTAGGAACATGGATATTTAAGGATGTATCTAGATTTGGATTCAAATCTGATACAGTTATTGATACTTCAACTATATTAACAGAAAGAAAAAAGATATCTAGAAGAGAGAAGCTAGATGAAGAAATAAAGAAGTTTATAGAAGCTAAGGATAAGCTAAAAGTAGAGCATACACAGTGTATTACAAGCTTTTATGTAGATCTACTTAATATGAAATGCTTTGATATGGCTAATGAATTTGTCTCATTAATGACTTGTTACTGTTTGTTTTTTAGCGTAGGATTTAAGGTTTTTAGGTACTCAAGCTTCTTTGAATTCTATTATAAACACATAGATGAGTTCAAAAAATATGAGTCAGAATCAAGCTACGGATGGGAACAAGGCTATGCAAAAACAGATGAATTAGATAGATTATTTATCAATTCAATGCTTGAAGGATACAATAAAGCAGAGAAAATGGTAAGGGATGTAGAGTTCGATAAGGGCCTTAGAAAGATAGATAATGTTGAGGGTGTAATTATGAAATTAGGTGATACATTCTCTAGAGAGGATATCAAACTTAAGGTTCCAAACCTTTCAGATTCAACTATAAATAGAGCCTTAAATAAACTAAAGGCTGAAGGAAAAATTAGACCTGATGGAACAGGTAGATCGGCTAAATGGGTACGCTTAGTTCCTGATGAGTTATTTACATCTAAGACTTTACAGTACAATATATTTGATTTTATTAAGGATAAAAACTAATACTAAAAGGGTATGTAAGATACCCTTTTTTTATTGTCAAAAAATATTTCAAAATGTATCTAGTAATTAAAACTAGAAAAACACACGATAATAACATTTAAAATAGTTGTTAAAATTAGCAATATATTTAGACATAAATAATGTCCATATTATGATTAGATACAAAAATACTAATTTTATAAAAAACTTAAATCATCGTTTGAGATATAGCTACATGGTGAATCATATTACTGGATTTCTTATAGCAAGGATCAGATAATATATGATTTCATGTGGAGCTATATTTTCAGCTACAGAAATAGTATATAAATATTTAGACATAAATAATGTCTATATTGTATAGGTAGAAAACACAGGTAGATCTAAGCTATAAAATGTTATGAAAATGGTATGAAAAAAAACATATCCCCTTGAAGCAAGAGAAGAAGAATAAGAAGTAGAGGGTTTCCGAAAAAGTGGTCGCTTCAATTTTCGGAGGTTCTGAAAAAGTGCTTGCTTCATCACCAGAGCAGAAATTTCGACCGAAAGGAGAGATGTCCGAGAAACATGCACTTCGATTGCTAAAAAAATTACCCAATTTTACTAATCCTATTCATTGCACAGTAGAAGAACGGGTTTATATGGCTAAAATCGGTCAAAAAACCCAATTTAACATAGTCAAACACTCAAAATATGCATCTTTTACCCTCTTTAGAGGTATTTTTATTAATCTAAATAAGTTATCATAATATATATTATGTAAACCATTTAATAATGGCTATATAGAGCCATTTTTTCTTGATATGTTAATAGCACGGATAACTATATATTTCTTATATCTCGTATCATAACCCCAAATATATGTATGTAAGCGATTTTATAGGATGACCTGAACAACTCTCTTAAAAAATGAAAATCAATCGATTGTGGAAGGTATTTGGACGTGATCCTAAACGTACCTAGAGTCAACTTTGGGCATGTTCAAATCTCAAAATATGCACGTAAACATAGTCAACGCGTCCAAAATGACTATATTTAATAGCTTTGGAAAGCTTCTGAAAAGCTTGGATATTACTTGGATTCCTTGCTGGAACCGATGGTTTACTGCCTCTAAAACTATACAAAAATAAAAATCCCTTAGTTAAGCCATTTTATATTTTTAATTATATATTTATGCATATTAAAACGTTTATTGTTATTATATTTTAATACATTATTTATGTTAATTATTTGGATATTGCTACAAAATGATGCTTATCTGGTTATAGAGCTAAAATCCATATATCTATCTAGTATTTAAAACTATATAAATATTCATAATTTGTGCAAACCTATTATTTTGCTTCTAGATATATATCCGATGCTCATAATGTAATATATGGATGTATTACTTGTTATAAATACTAATAAATTAGACATATTTCTTGCTTTCGATTTTCTGCAACATCCATCTCTTCATTCTTGTTATTTATTATTTTGCTAGATTATAATATCGTTTTTACACTTTTAAAACAATACTTAATCTAGTGTTTTAAACTAGATAGTTAACGAAATTTTTGTTTCCTTGGTTTTAATAGCATGCATAATATCAATCGAGATTTTATTGATTGATAGATTGTATTTGTCGATTGATAATTTGAAAATGGTATGTTTAGATTCAGTTCATTTCAATCTAGGAATGTATTATTTTATGCTTCTGACAACAGCTCATTTTTTGTGCTTTTAAAATCGGGTCGAGATATTCAACTCTCTATTTTGCTGTAGATTCTAAAATGGATTTTTGATTCATCGTTCTGAACACACTTTTTGTAGTTGATCTATTTTTGTGCTTTTTTTGAAGCGGTTCTTCTTGATTGATTTTTCTTGTTAATTTTTTTGCGGATGATGCTCTTATTTATTTTTGAACAGTTGCACATATATTCATAATTGTATTATTTAACGTTTCAGCTCGTTATCAATACTAGATTGCTTTTGAAATTTTTTTTGACCGCCTTAGCCCGCTCGCGTATACGCGCGTGAGCACTCGCACGAGATTGTAAACTCGGGATGATATAATTTCCGTCCTGTTTATGAATCGCTCTTGGCTGCCTATTGCTATATTTGGTCTATAATTGGTTTTCTCTTTAAATGCGATTAAATGCTCGTTTCATGTCCAAGCACTCAAAAATACTAAAAAATCGACTTATTTTAAGGCTGTTTTTTCGCGTTTTTACGATTTTTATGTATAATTTATCGATTTATAGCCTAATATGCGATTCTAGGGCATTTAAATCGAGATTTTTCTGATTTTGATGCCTTATTTTGCTCAAATATGCTTTTTTGAGTCTTATGCTTGCCTCATTTAAATTTTGGATTCTTTACAAAACAAAAAAGCACCTCTTTCGAAGTGCTGATTATTTTCCTTTGTTAAATGCTCTGATTCAAATCTTACATTTTGATGTTATGAATTTTTGATTAGTAATAATTCTAATAGTTTCATTCCTATAATTAGTCTTTCAAACGTTATTGTTAAATATCGATTCTAACTTTAACGATTAGATTACTGAGCTATGTAATATCGCTATAATACTAGATTTTATCTAGGAATGATTTACCTATCTTTAATCCTGATAATCCGAAGTTGTCTAATATGGTTTTACCTATATCTCCAAATGTTTCTCTTTTTCCTAGGTTAATATTATTAATATTAGGCGAATAAACTAATAATGGCACGTACTCTCTTGTGTGATCAGTTCCAATCCATGTTGGGTCGTTGCCGTGGTCTGCGGTTATTATTACTAGGTCATCTTGATTTACTTTTGACAACATCTCGTTTAGTAAACTATCAAAGTCCTCCAAAGCTGCTTCATACCCTAGTGGGTCGCGCCTGTGCCCGTATAAGGAATCAAAGTCTACTAGGTTTACAAAGCATAGACCAGTAAAATCTTTTTTTAATAAATCAATGGTGATTCTCATACCATCATCGTTATTCTTTGATTTGTAGCTTTCAGTAATACCTGAGTTGTTGAATATATCCTTAATTTTACCAACTGATATTACATCAAGGTTGTTTTCCTTTAAAATGTTCAACGCTGTTGTATCTGAAGGTGATACAGCATAATCATGTCTATTTGATGTTCTTTCAAAGCTTGAAGGATCTTCACCTATAAATGGACGAGCTATAATTCTACCAACCATATATTTTGGATCCATGCATATTTTTCTTGTTATCTCACATACTCTATATAATTCATCTAATCCAAAGTATTTTTCATGTGCAGCGATTTGTAATACTGAATCACTTGATGTATATACAATCATTTTACCTGTATTGATATGCTCTAATCCTAATTCCTTGATTATCTCAGTTCCTGAGGCACTCTTATTACCGATAATTTGATGTCCTGTCTCTTTTTCGATTCTTTCGATTAATTCCTGTGGGAATCCAGTATCGGTAAAGGTTTTAAATGGTGTGGTAGTTTTGATACCCATCATTTCCCAGTGACCTGTTAGAGTATCCTTACCTATTGACATCTCATCCATATATCCATAGGCACCGATTGTGTTATTATTCTTATTCACACCTAGGATATGTGTTAAATTACCAAATCCAAGCTTTTCTAATGTTGGGAGTGTAATACCATTGTTATATTCTGAAATATGCTTAATGGTATTTACATTAATATCTCCATATTCAATTGACTTTTCTGTGTAGCCGCAGCCTACGCTATCCATTACGATAACAAATATTCTTTTATATTTCATCCTTATCACCCTTTGCTAGTGGATGTGTATGATCATACATATCCTTTAATCTTGATTTATCTAGATGAGTATATATTTGCGTTGTAGAAATATCCTCATGCCCCAAAAGCTCTTGAACTATTCTCAAATCTGTCCCACCCTCAAGTAAATGAGTTGCGAATGAATGCCTGATGGTATGAGGAGATATTTCCTTTTCTATACCATTGTCCTTCGCAAGCTTCTTTATGTATTTAAAGAATCCCTGTCTAGACATTTCTTCACCCTTATAATTAAAAAATACTAAATCTGATTTTATAGTCATCAGCTCACTTCTTGCGGTCTCAATATATTTTCTTAATGCTGAAAGTGCCATTTCACCTATAGGAACAACCCTTTCCTTATCTCCCTTACCAACTACATCCAAATATTTTTCCATAAAATGGATATTTTTTAGCCTTAGAGATAATAGCTCAGATATTCTTAATCCACAGGCGTATAATAATTCCATCATAGCTCTATTTCTTATCGATAAATTATCAGTACCATCTATGGATGAAATCATTTTATTTATTTCATCAACTGATAATACCTGAGGTAATGCTTTATCAGTTTTAGGTGTTTCTATAAGCTTAGCTGGATTATCTCTAGTAATATTCTCCTTCTTTAGGAATTTATGGAATTCCTTGATGGCTATTACCTTCCTACTTATAGATGCCTTTGATAGCTTTTTTCTTTTTAGTGATTGAATGTATTTTTGAATGTCATCTCTTTCAATCTCAGTAACATCCTCTATATTTTCATATTCGTGGAGGAATTTTTCATATTGATATAGATCAGATAAATATGCATTTATAGTATTATCAGATAAATTTAATGTTCCCTGTAAATAAAATTTAAAATCACCAATTTCATAAAATATTACTTCTCGTTCTATTTTCTTTTTCATACAAATTCACTCCATACTATATTAGCAACAAATATTTTATCCTTAGGTATCCTAATATTGTCATCATTTATTTCTAGTAATTTCTTTTTAATTAATTTATTAATTACAGGAAAATCATCAAAAATATTAGAATTGAATAATTTATTGTATTTAGATATTGATACTCCATTAATTAAACGAAGCCCAAGCATCATAAATTCGTTTTTCTTATCATTTATGGTTAGTTTATCATCATATTCCTTAAAAACGTTAAAATAGGCCTTTAAATCGGTATTATTATAATATCTAATTCCATTTAGATATCCTGAAGCTCCTAAACCTACACCGATATATTCATCCATATCCCAATATTTTATATTGTGCTTAGATTCATATCCTGGTTTTGCAAAATTAGATATTTCATAATGGATATAATTATTCTCATTTAATCTGTTTCTTATATAATCATACATATCAGAAATTAAATCATCATCAATTGGTTTAATTAATCCATTATCTATTCTATATTTTAAAATTGTCTTATCCTCGATTATTAGGCTATAGTAGGATAAATGTGTTGGATTTAAATTAAGTATAAAATTTAGATCATTTTTAACGTCATTTATGTTTGTATTTGGAATACCAAATATTAGATCTACATTTATGTTGTTTATATTATTACTATGTAATAAATCAAAAGCTTTAATAATATCATTCTTATTATGGTGTCTATTAAGTAGCATAATCGAATCATCATTTAGCGTTTCAACACCTAATGATACTCTATTGAATTTATATTCATATAAAAGCTTACATAAATCATCTGTGATAAGCTCAGGATTTAATTCTATTGAATTCTCCTTAGAGCTATTTAATACGTCCTCTATTTTGATAAATAATTTCTCAAGCAAATTAAGAGGTAATACATTAGGAGTTCCTCCTCCTATAAATACTGTATCAATATCAAAAAGATTATTCCTATAGGAGTCTATTTCCTCTAATAATCTATCGATGTATTTATTATAGATTTCTAAGCTCGATACTCTTTTTGTAAAATCACAATAAGTACATATGGATTTACAAAAGGGTATATGTATATATAAGCCCCTCAATTGAATCACCTTATATTGATTATACTACATATATCAACGTTTTTCTATGGTTAACATAATAAAAAAATGAGAGTAAATCTACTCTCATAATGAATATTTGTACTCTCATTTTTTAGTTTTTTATTGTGTTTTTTAGTCTTGTTTTTTAGTTTCTAGATACTGAAATAAAGCGATAGCAACTAGTACTAAACAGATGATGCCCATATATAGGTATAATTGAATATCTACATAATCATAGCCCTTAGTTAGCTTCTTAAAAAATTGTCCTAAGGAATATAATCCACCTATTGATGAAACTAAGCCTAATGTAAGTATTCTTGCATATACTAAATTACCATTAGGACGAACTATTCCATAGATACTATAGATTAATATAATAATTGATAATATTAAATATACTAAATAATCTACATTCGCATCAAAGCCACCTTCATAAGCCACAATTGAAAGGATATATACTGTAAGTGATGTAACTACTAATACTGAAGCTAGGAAAACGAATAATAATTGTTTAATAGTTGTAGAATTTTTAATTAATTTATCTTTCATCCTTATTTTCCTCCTCAAGCTCAGTAGCCTCTGATTCCTTAGATTCAGCAGTTTCAGCTTCCTCTTTTTTATTAGAATCATCTAAATCTAATGTTTCATCCTCGTCAGTAAACATACTTTCCTTCTCAGTAAGAATTACCTTTGGCTCTACTGGTGTTAAATCATCAGGATTTAAGAACTTTGGATAGAATCTAGCTATAAGAATCATAATTGGTAAGCAAACAACAATATTAAATACAGCATATAGATTGTAGATAAATGAATAAATCATTGTACCACCATTCACACCCCAGAAATTGATTTCAGGATCTAACCAGAAATAACCTGAAGCAACATGGCATGCATATTTTAATAATCCACCTAATACTACACCGGCTGAAATCCATATAAGCTTAAGCTTCATGTTTTCAGACTTCTTATATAAGCCTGCAAAGCATCCTGCAAAGCCTACAACGAAGTAAGCAAGTACATAGTCAAGCATTACCTGGAAGAATGGTCCCATTGCTTGCATAAATTTGTTGTCAAATGATGCGGCAGGTAAAACATAAATACCTCCAAGCATTTGAACTAGGCTTAAAATTAAGCCACATAATAATCCTGGAATCAAGCCTCTTCTATATGCGATGACAAATACAGGTACCATCGCGAAGCCAACTGATCCACCATTAGGCCAAACGCCTTTGAAGATGCCTCCTTGTAGGACATCTAATGCGAATCCTATTGCAGCGAAAATTGCAATTTCTGCAAGGACTCTAGTTGAAAATTTTTCTTTCATTTTCTTTCTCCTTATAAAATAAAAAATGTTCAACTAGGAACATGCTAAAAAAAGAAAATCTGAGATTGCTCACATTATTCCCTACGCTAGCATTACCTAGATCAGGTCAAGGGTCGATCTTAATCCTCTCAGCATTTCTGCTCCCCTTAATATGACATTGATATTATATCAAAGATATAATCAGATATCAAATAAAAAAACATCGAATTTTCGATGTTTTTACTAAGAAATAACTTTAGGCCTTATAATTCTTTTTTAAGTCTTCTACAACCTTATTAATTTCTTCGTCAGATGCATACTCATTTGTATTCATTACAAATGTTCCACCCCACTCGAATCCATCCTTATATTTAGGTACAAGGTGAATATGTAGGTGGCCTAAAGTATCACCATAGGCACCATAATTGATTCTATCAGGGTTATAAGCCTTTTGAATAGCCTTGGCTACATCTGATACATCCTTCATGAATGCATTTCTTTCTTGGTCATTTAAATCCTGAATTTCAGCTACGTGATCCTTCTTGTAGGCAACAATTGCTCTACCCTTATGATGCTGATCCTTAAATACTATTACCTCTGATGTTTCAGTCTCAAAGGCTAAACGTCCAAACTTTTCTAAAAATTCTCCCTTTTGGCAATATGGGCAACCATCTTTTTTCATTCTTTCTTCCTCCTTATTTAATGAAATTAGCTTTCGTCGGTTGATAGGATAGCAAGGAAGGCCTCCTGTGGAACCTCTACAGATCCAATAGCCTTCATCTTTTTCTTTCCTTCCTTTTGCTTTTCTAATAGCTTTTTCTTTCTTGAAATATCTCCACCGTAGCACTTGGCAAGGACATCCTTTCTAAGTGCCTTGATATCGCTTCTTGCGATAACCTTATGATTTATAACTGCTTGAACAGGAACCTCAAATAGCTGTCTTGGAATTATTTCCTTAAGCTTTTCTACTAAGATTCTTCCTCTATCATAAGCAAAATCCTTATGGACTATAGTAGATAGGGCATCTACTACATCTCCATTTAGCATAATATCCATTCTTACAAGCTTAGATGCTTCATAATCACCTAACTCATAATCGAATGAAGCATATCCCTTTGTGTAGCTTTTTAGCTTATCAAAGAAATCATAAACTATTTCAAGTAGTGGAATACTATAATGTATTATAGCTCTTGTTTCCTCTACATATTCCATATCGATAAATGTACCACGCTTCTTTTGGCATAAATCCATTATCGCACCGATATAATCTGAAGGAGTCATAATTGTAGCTCTTACAAATGGCTCTTCGATTCTATCAATCTTTTGTACCTCTGGTAGCATTGATGGGTTATCAATTACTATCATATCTCCATCTGTTAAATAAACATGATATGAAACAGATGGGGCTGTAGCAATTAAATCTATACCAAATTCTCTAGATATTCTTTCTTTAATTATATCCATATGAAGTAGACCTAGGAATCCAGTTCTAAAACCAAAGCCCAAGGCTTGAGATGTTTCTGGCTCATATATTAACGAGGCATCTGATAGCTTTAGCTTATCTAGTGCATCATGTAAATCCTGATATTGCTTAGAATCAATCGGATATAAACCACAGAATACCATTGGGTTAAGCTTTCTATAGCCCGGTAGTGGCTCTAAGGCTTTGTTTTCTACTGTAGTGATTGTATCACCTACGTGAACCTTGTTGATATCCTTAATTGAGGCAGTTATATATCCTACATCTCCTGCCATTAAATAATCTCTTTTAATTTCCTTAGGAGTTCTTACACCTAATTCTACTACCTGATATTCAGCCTTTGAGGCCATAAATTGGATTGTATCTCCAACCTTAACCATACCTTCCTTAACGCAGACAAGTATTACTACTCCACGGTAAGCATCAAATGCACTATCGAATATTAATGCCTTTAGAGGAGCCTTTAAATCACCTATTGGGGCTGGGACATATGATACAACCTGCTCAAGTATATCCTTAACACCTACACCAGTTTTAGCTGATGCAAGTACTGCCTCAAATGCCGGTAGACCTATCGCTTCTATTTCGTGCTTAGTTCTTTCAACATCCGCAGAAGGTAAATCAATTTTATTAATTAATGGTAATATTTCCAAATTATTATCAAGTGCTAAATATACATTCGCAAGTGTTTGTGCCTCAACTCCCTGTGTAGCATCTACAACAAGTATAGCACCCTCACATGCAGCTAAGCTTCTTGAAACCTCATATGTGAAGTCTACATGGCCTGGAGTATCAATTAAATGGAATTCATACTCTATTCCGTTATTTGCCTTATATTTTAAGGCTACAGCGTTTAGCTTTATTGTGATACCACGCTCACGCTCTAATTCCATAGAGTCAAGTATTTGATTCTGCATTTCACGCTCTTCGACTGAATCGCATATTTCAAGGATTCTATCGGCTAGAGTTGATTTTCCGTGATCGATATGGGCGATGATACAGAAATTTCTTATTTTTGATTGTCGTTCTTTTAGTTTGTCAAAATCCATCATCATCCCTCACATTCTTAAATATTTTATCAAAATATTTATTTATTTTCAATAAATTAAGAACAAAGGTAAATATATTTACCCCAAGGAGCTTATTGCTCCTTTTTTAACGCTTCAAATAACTTGAAGTCGTTTTGGTGTGCTCACACCTCTACGTATTAGATTTGAAATTACTTCCATATCACATACGCTACTTTTTCTATATATATTTAATGCTCCATTTAAATCTGCATTAATATATTTACCTGTTTTTGT
>JAEELU010000095.1 GCA_016282815.1 Acholeplasmatales bacterium | reverse complement strand
TTAAATATTATCGGTACTGACTTAGCTATTTATTTAGGTATGGTATTTACTTATTTACCATTCATGGTAATGCCTATTTATACATCTTTAGAGAAGATTGATCCATTACTACATGAGGCTGCACTTGATTTAGGTATGACAGAATTCAAGAAGTTCTGGAAGGTAGTTGTACCTCTATCATTAAAGGGCGTTGTTGCTGGATCTATTATGGTTTTATTACCATGTATGTCAGGATTCGCAATTCCTCAGGTATTAGGTGATGGTAACATTACATTAATAGGTAATATTATCGAACAAAGCTTTATGTCAATGAGCTATAACCAAGGTTCTGTACTTGCTATAGTAATATTGATTATCATTTTAGGTTCTATCCTACTTGTAAGTAAGGTTGATAAGGAGGGTACTACATTATTATGATGCAAGAAAATACTATTAAAGCATATGATCCAAAAAACTACGAGCGTGCAACAATGGAGGAATATGGCTACAAGAATCATCGTGGCCTAAAGATTACTTGGAATGTTGTATCTAAAATTCTATTAGTATTTGCAATATTCATGCTATACTTCGCAGTAATTATCATTGCTATTCAATCATTTAATGCTTCAGATTCTACAACAAAGTTCACTGGATTTACATTTGATAACTATTTAAATATGTTCTCTAGAGAATCTTTAAATGAAGCTATATTTAACACATTTAAGACAAGTATAATGGCTACAATTATAGCTACTATACTAGGTACATTAGTTGGTATTGGTGCATTCTTCCTACCTCCTAAGGCTAAGGCAAGATTGTCACTATTAAATAATATCCCATTATTAAATGCTGATATTGTTACCGGTGTATCTTTAATGCTAATATTCCAATTAGTAGTTCCTGTAGATGGATTCTTCGGATTCTGGACTATCCTAATTGCCCATGTATATTTCATCCTTCCATATATTGTTTTATCAGTATTACCAAAGATGAAGGAAATTGACCCTAATATGCTTGATGCTTCAATGGACTTAGGTGTAAGACCATTCAAATCAATGATTAGTGTTATATTCCCTGCAGTTAAGGGTGGTATATTCTCAGGTTTAATTTTAGCATTCACAATTTCATTCGAGGATTTCGTTGTTGGATATTTCACAACAGGTAATAAATATAACACATTATCAATTTGGATTTATTCATCAATCGGAAAGAAGAGCCTATTCCCAGGAGTTTATGCATTCTCAACTGCATTAACTGTTTTAGCAATATTAGGCATAGTTATCTATAATATAGTGAAAGGACGTATCAAAAATGAAAAAGTTCATCGCTAGTATTATAGGTGCAGCAGTATTATTAATTATTTTCGCATCAACATCTGCCATCGGTAGATCAAATACATTATTATTCTTAAACTGGGGAGAATATATTGATGAAACATTAATTGATGCGTTTGAAAAAAAATATAATTGTAATGTTGGTATGGACTTGGGAGATAGTAATGAAATATTCTACTCTAAGGTTAGAGCCGGCACTACAACTTATGATGTTGTTTGTCCATCTGATTACATGGTATTAAAGATGTATGAAGCTGGTTCACTAGAAAAAATTGATTTCACTAAGTTAGATTCTTTTGTTGAAAGATATGCAGAATCAAGAGGTATTGATACTACTAATGAGTCTGAATACAATAAATTCAAAGAAGGAATTACTAGTGATGATGTCGCTAATTATACAATCAATAATGAATTAAGAGTTGGCGTTCAAAGTATCTATAAGGATATGGATACTAACCTTAAGAAGTTAGATTCAAAGTATGATAGTGAAAAAGATAATATTTCTAATTACTTCGTTCCTTATCTATGGGGTACATGGGGTATTATGTACAATACAGAGAAAAAGGGATTAGAAGAAAGTGTTGTAAATGGTAAGGGTGAATGGGATTCACTATTTGATAGAAGTGCAACACCTCAAGGTACTAAGGTTGCAATGTATAACTCACATCAACATGCATATTATGCAGCTTGTCGTTATTTAGGCTATGACACTACTAAGGAATTAGCTTATGATGAGCTTGATAATATGGAAAAACTAATTAAGAAGTTTAATTATGATGCTTGGGGAACAGATAACATTAAGAAGGATATCGTTGCTGGTAATATCGATGTTGGCTTCATGTGGACAGGAGATTTCTTATATTATTATAGTGAAACTGCTGCGACTGTAGCTATGGATGCTTATTTAGCAGGTGATGTAGAGCTTGATGGCGTAAGTGCATTAATTGATAAAATCTGTTCTGATGAAAGAGTATATAGTGCTGAAAGTGGTACTGATTATTCAATTGGATTTGATTTATTCATTCCAAATGATACAATTGCTTTCTGTGATAACTTAGTTATTAACAAGAATTCACCAAGTAAGGATTTAGCTTATAAGTTTGTTGATTTCATGATGAGTAATGCTCAAGAGGTTGAAGAAGATGGAGAAATGACTGAAATTGATCCTGCCTTCACTAATACTTATTATGTAGATTATGATTCACCATACAATACTACATATTTAAATTTAGCAAGCTTAGAGTTTGATGATACACTTGATAATGAAGGTGATCCATATGATTCAGATTTATTCTGGTCTATGTATGATTATGCAATTGGATTAAGCTTCACTAAGTATTATCCATATGATTCTGTAAAGGGTAATATTCTAGCTACATTCGATAGAAAGTACATAAATATTATCAATAAGACATTTAATAACGCTAGAGCGTAAAAAAAATGGCCATTCTCAAAATTTGGGAATGGCTTTTTGTATGAAAGGGTTTTACATTATTATAAATAATGTGTTATAATTATCTTAATGAGTACTATCATACATGGAGGACAATTGAATGAAAAAGGTACAGGTTTTTACAGATTCAACATCTGATATTGAAAAAGAGTATCGTGATGAGGTTGGATTAGATTATTTAAAAATGGTTTTTACTATCGAGGGTAAGAATTATGATGCAGACCTTGAGTGGCCAGAGATTACACCAAAGGCATATTATGATATGATGCGTAAGGGTAGTAGAGCAGTTACTGGTCAGGTAAAGCCAAGTGATATTGAGGAGAAGTTTAAGAAGGCATTTGAGGAAGGCTATGATGTATTATACATCGCCTGCTCATCAAGATTATCAAGCTCAGTT
>JAEELU010000094.1 GCA_016282815.1 Acholeplasmatales bacterium | reverse complement strand
TATAAAAACACCTACAGCAAGAATAGGCTTAGAATGTATTACTAATGAAGTAAAAGATAAATATATTAACATATGGCAAACAAAATTCGTAGAAGAAAGAGGAGTAGGTAACAGATTCGATATTGATTCTATTGAATTCCAGCATCGTGGTGGTTTCTTTGAAAGATTAAGAGGAACTACATCAAATGAATATAAGGAAATGATTCTTGCTTTAAGAGAATTTAATGATCCTAATTCTAAAAATTATTTAAATTATGATAATTTAAAGAGTAAAGCTTTAGGCTATATAGCTCATAAGGAAGAACAAGGATATGGTACAACTAAGCGTTATACTGGTACACCAAAAAAGAGAAAAGAATTAGCTGATGCCATTCTTGAGATGGAAAATAAGCATAAAGACATTATGCGAAAAATAGACAATGGTTTTTCAACTAGCATAAAAGTTCCTGAAAGTGAAATTGAAAAACAACAAATATTTGAATCAGATGATATGGTTGATGTTATAGGTAAGTATCAACAGCCAAAGATTGAACAACAGAAGATTGAAGACCAAAAGTTTGAAATTGAGGAAATAGATGACGATTCTCCTAATTTAAATATTAATGAGTTTGTTAAATAAACAATAGTTTAATTATTGATGATTTAGATAATAATAGAAATAAATAGTTTAATAATTGTGAGGTAATATATATGGGAAAGTTTAGAGAATTTCTTGAAAGAAATGGAAAGATTATTGAAGTAATATTTTCTTTGATATCTTTGATAATTGTCGGTGTAATAGGTACAACAATTTCAATTAATAATAGTATAACATCAAGAGCGTCACTAGATTTAGCAAGAGCAAACGCTCAACCTGCATTTAATGTACAATCCGATTATGATGATAAGTCTGAAACGGAGACATTAAGTGTTACTATTGAAAGTGGATTTGCAGAAAACATAACAGTAAAGGAATATACTGTATTTAATTATTTTGGTACTGCAAATGAAAAAAAATTTTCAAAGAAATGCCTAGTTCCTAATTATTTTGAGGGTTACCAATATGGAAATAATAAGGGTAATGTTGCTAAAATGTCTAAAGAAAATAACTTCAAGAAGTATTTCGAGCTACTTACAGAAATCATTCAAATAGATTCTAAGAGTGGATTTAATAGATATATCTATGTTGAAATATCTTATCAAGATATTACTGGTATAAATATTACAAAGTACTATGTGAACAAAGGTGGACTATATTATAGCCATGTCAAAGAAGAAGAAGGTAAAGAAATGATTAAGTCTATATCCAATTTACCTGAGGTTGATTTAGATAAAATGTCATTGAATAGCTTAATAGTTTTACCTGATAGCGAAGCATAGAATAAGTTTTATAGGATATTAATGCCGGTTTTTAATGAGAAAAAGATTTGTTTTGGTTGTGTTTTTTCCTCTGTTGCACGTTTGTGGCAGTAGAAGTGTTAAAATATAAGCAAAATAAAAAAGGAGGGTTTAAGCTATGCCTAATTACAAACCATTAACACAAGAAGAAAAAGAACAAATTAAACAAAAATTTAATGATATTATTACAAAATATAATGCTGCTTTTAAGCAAGCAGGCTTAACTGAATTAGATATAACTGCTGAAGAAGCAAAGCTTGAGGAAAGAATGAACAATGAGGAGATGGTTGCAAGATACCGTATTGGTCAAGAAATAAATGCAAAGGATGAAGCTTGTACTAAGGCATTTGATGAAGCTAAAGGAAACTTGGTATTTAAGGAAGATTTTTTAGATAGAAGTATTAAGTTCTTACTTAAAACTGATGGTACACCTGAATCTAAAGAATATAATAAGAAATTACTTAAGGCTTATGCTGATCATCCAGTTGAAATGGCTCATAATAGAATCAAAAATATGATGAATTATGATCCTACACCTTTAATCGACATAAGTACTGATAAAGTAAAAGCAGCTGAATTTTATCGTGATAATATGGCTTTATGTATGGAAGCAAATGAATTCGGTGGTATATTTGGACAAAAACATTTTGGCGTTTCACCACTTTTATATGAGGCTAGAGAGTCAATGGCGGGTATGATTCAAAACATGAACTATGTTTCATGCTATCTACCTGAAGCAAATGGTATGGAATTCTTTGCTATGCCTGTATTATCAAAGGATAAAGCTAATCTTATTTATAATAATGCAAAAAAAGTATTTGATGTTGATAAAGTACCTAAGGATATTCAAAATGTATTAAGAAGTCAAAGAGGAGATTATGATAGTAAGATTTCCACAAAAGAGTTTTATGATAAGCTTAGAGAAAAAGGTGTAAAGGTTGATAAGAACGTCTTCTTAAAATATAAGTTTGTTCAAACAGATCCAGAAACTAATAAACAAAAGCTTGTTGGTGTTTATTCTTTAATAGCAGGCAAACCTAATATTACTGTAGTTGAAAGATCTAAGGATGAAATGCTAAGATTAAATGAAGTATCTAAAGCTTTCCAAGATAAATATAGGGCTGAATTCCAAGCTAGACTTGGAAATAGACGTCAACAAGAATTCAATATGGAAAATATTGAAACTGAAATGAAGGGTGGATTCTGGGCTAGAATCTTTAGAAAGCCATCTAACGAATTCAAAGAGTATATGGCAGCCTTAAAAGATTACAATGATCCAACTAATAAGAATTATCTAAATAAAGAAAATCTTAAAACTAAGGCAGAAGCATATATGACACATGTCAATAGAAGCGGTAAGCCAATTGAAAGAATGGATGCATTAAGACAAAAGAGAGCTAATATGGTACTTGATACTTTAGCAGTAGTCAATAAAATGGAAAAAGATGATGCTAAAATTAGAGGCGAAATCAATAATTCAATTAATGCTTTATTACCAGAGGAGCTTGGTATTCCTAAAAATAATGCAATTGAAAATGCGAATGAAATTGATGATTTAGTATTAGTAGAGAAAAATAATAAAATTGATTTTTCTGTAGTTATGGAAGATGAAAAATCAATTGAATCAGTATAATAATTTAAGCAAATTAAAATTAAGGATATTATTAGCAGGATAATATCCTTTTTTAAAATTTAATTTGTGTTGCAAGTTTGTTGCGGTATGTTTGATAAAATATAAAATGAGAGTTCACGTTTTATAGCGTCTAGTATAGATTGGAGTGGTATATATGAAAAAATCACTTTTTAAAAAATTTATAATAGGAATGTTTTTGATTACAGGTATTTTTGCCATTGCAACAATATTTGTAAATACAAAGGTATATGCTGATGGAGAGCATACACATTCAAATAATCCAAGTCTTCAATATACTGCATGGACAAATACAGATAGTTTACCAACCACTGCCGGTAATTATTATTTAGCAAATGATGTTACTATTGCAAACACTTGGGAACCTGAAGCTGGAGTATGTTTATGTTTAAATGGTCATGGTATTATAAAAACTGGTGTTGGAAATGTAATTAAAGTTAATAATAATTTAAAGCTTATCGATTGTTCAAGTGTAGAACATAAATATGAAATAGATGCTCAAACAGGTCTTGCTAGAGTAAATGATACTTTAGGAGATGATGCACCAAAATTCAAAGGCGGTTATATTACTGGTGGAAATGGTGTTGAAACTGGTGGTGGCATATATGTAGTGGCAAATGCATATGCTGAGATGTCAAATATTACAATTTTAGGTAATAGCACAACAGGTAGTGGTGGAGCAATATATTATGAAAAAGACGCATATCATCTACAGATTATGGAAAACATTTCAATTATTGGAAATTATGCTGAGAAAGTTGCCGGAGGAATATATGCCTCAAGTCATACTAGTAATGAAGAAAATAAGGATGTTGAAATTAGCTTGAAAAGTAACACAACTGTTACTAAAAACACATCAAAGCAAGCACCTGCTGGTATATATGTAGAAGACAGCTTAGTTTTCCAGAGATCTACTACAGAACCGATCTATGTTTATGTATACGAAAACATGGTAAAAAATGGTGAAAATCTTATTCCCGCAGATATAAGTGTAGTTAATGGCAAACCTAAAGAATTAGTCGTTTTGGATTTAGAATATACTACATCTAACAATGTGAAAAATTTTGAAGGACATACTTTTGATGAAAACTCAAAAATAGGATATTTTAAATTAGACAGTGGAAAAATTTATAGATATTATGAAAACCCTAATAATACACAAGATATAAATGAGGTATTTATTTCGAATACATATCATACCTTAACACGTGATGGGGAAACAACTGATGCTATACCTAGTAGTTATTCAGATAATTATACTGTTGCATATGATGAAGAACCTCATTCAATGAGATTGATTTCAAAGCTTGATTCTTATGATTGTGAATTAAAATATGGTGAAAAAGAAGGAGAATATACTTTAGATAATCCTTTAGAATTTACTGAAATTGGTGAACATACAACTTATTATGAATTAAAAACCTTTATTACAATTAATGAAGAAAGATTTAGCTTAGATACTATATATGGTAAACAAACAATTACAATTGTTGAACGTGATTCACATATGCCAGTTGGTAATAAAGGATTACCTTATACTGGTGAACCACAAGATTTAGTTACTATAACTCAATATGAAGGAATAACATACAACTATAAGATAAAGGGTGGTTACTGGTCAGAATATGCTCCAAAAGGTACTGAGATTGGTGATTATACTGTTTATGTAAGAATATTTGGTGATACAGAACATGGTGATATAGAACAATCTGTAAAGGCATCAATTGTGGCTAATAATAAGACAAACTTAGTTAAAGAAATTAATACAACAACTACTTATTATAATTCAATTTTAGAAAAATATGGAGTGGTTGCTGTAATTGTAGAAGAAGCTCTTAAGAATGCTAATGCGCTTAATGAAAAGGTAACTGCTACAGTATCAGAAATTACTGATATGATCAATGATTTACAAGACTCAGTTACTATTGCAAAAACATATATTTTTGCTGTTGAAAGTCTTATTGAACGCATAGATAGAATAGGGGAAGTAACCCTAGATAAGAAGAACCTAATAGAGAATGCTAGAGCTGAATATGAAGCTCTTACACCAGAACTTAAGGGCTTGGTGACTAATTATTTGGAGCTTGTAATGGCTGAAATGAAATATAAGTCATTATCGATATTAAATGATAGAGTTAATGAAGTAATAGATGCAATTAATGCAATTGGTGATGTTACATATGATGATGCAACAAAAGCAAGAATAACTGATGCAAGAACAAAATATAATTTACTTACTGATTCGTTAAAAGAAAAAATAACTAATCTTGCAACCTTAGAAGAAAAAGAAGCAGCATATGCTAAGCTTGAATCTGATCATGCAGCTGCAGGAGAGGTAATCGAATTAATTAATAGTATCGGAGAAGTACATTTTGATGATGAATCAAGAACTAAATTAGAAGAAGTAAGAGTAGCATTTGATGCATTAAATGAAGAGCAAAAGCCACTTGTTACTAATTATCAAACATTAGTTGATAGTGAATCTTTATATCAATCAATGAAGGCTGATGATGATGCAGCAAATAATGTTGAAGGTTTAATTGAGGCAATTGGTGAAGTTTCATATACTGAAGAGATAAAAGGAAAAATAGATGCTGCAAGATTAGCATATGATGCATTAACTGATGGTCAAAAGGAATTAGTATTAAATTATTCAACGCTTACTGTTAAGGAAGGCCAATATGCAAACTTAGCGGATGACCATAATGCTGCAAAAAATGTTGAGAATTTAATTAATGCAATTGGTGATGTAACTTATACAAAAGAGTGCTCTGATAAAATTGATGCTGCAAAAAATGCTTATAAAACATTAAGCTCTGCACGTAAGATTTTAGTTACTAATGTTGCTACACTAACAAGTGCTGAATCACTATATAAGGATTTAGACAAAACATATAAAGCAATTGAAGCAATTGATTACGTTGAATATACAGTTGAATCAAAAGAAAGAATAAATGCAGCATGTGCATTATATGATGAATTAAGTGAAGAAAACAAAGCCAAGGTCACAAATTATGATACACTTAAGGCAGCAGAAGATAAATATAATTCATTAAGTAGCGCACATGCGTCAAAGGTAATTTGGTTAATTGTTATTATTGCTTGTATCATTTTAGTAGTAGCTTTAGTTATCGCTTATGTATTAATGTTCTTCGTGTATAATAAATTCGTAATTATTAAATCAAAGAAAAGAAGAGTATTTAAGATTGGTAAAAAGGATAATAAAATTAGATTATTAAAAATGAATTTTAGAATAATATATCGTGATGAGGTAGATGTTTATAATAAAAGCAATTAATATATAACTAATTTTGCTAGTAAAAGCTTAGAGTTATATGATTTATCATATAATTTTAGGCTTTTTTATTATGTGTTGCAGTTTTGTGGCACATGTAGTGATACAATATAACTAAGAAAAATACTATTATGGGGAGATTATGCTCCAAAGACGGCGTAAAATACTGTGATGAATAGTTTATATTATAAATAATATATTCGTTCAAAGTGAGGTGTTAATTATATGAAACCTAAACATTATATACCAGTTATATCTGCTATATTTGCATTATTTATTTCAATATTTTTAACAGGTTGTTCAGGTGATAAATCAATTACAAGAATTGAAATGAAAAATAAAGAAACAATCAATGTTGTTTCTGGGGATTTCGTATATGATGATAAAAAGATAATTGTCTTCTATGCTGGTGGTGATTCTAGAGAAGTAACACTAACAAAAGATATGATTCCTGATAGCGATAAATTAAATTTCTTTAAACTTGGTGAACATGATATCAGAGTTATATATGACGATGAATACCTTACAACAATGAAAATTAATGTTGTAAATGATGAATTTGATGATGTATACAAGCTTGAAGATTTAACATGTAATTATGATGGTCAACCTCATAAAATAGAAATTAATTATGAGGTTCCTGAAGGAGCAACAGTTGAATATCCATATGGAAATACTTTTACAAATGCTGGTGAGTATGAAATAGTTGCGGTAATATCTAGACAGGGCTATAACTCAAAAAGGTTATCTGCAAGGCTTGTAATTAATAAGGCTCAATATGATTTATCGAATGTGACATTTGAAGATCAAACATTCACATATGATGGTACGGCTAAAAATGAAGAATTAGTGGTAAAAAATGTACCTCAAGGTGTAACTGTTGATTACGATATATATGATGCTAGTAAGTCAGTAAAATTAAAATCTGCAACAGATGCAGGAACATATGTTATGGTAGCCAAATTTACTAGCCAGGATGAAAACTATGATCAAATGTCTACAAAGGAAGCAACAGTTACTATTAATAAAGCAACATATGATATGTCAACAGTTAGACTTGATGATGCTACAAAAGAGTACGATGGAAAACCATTCCAGCCAAAGCTAGCTGATCAATCATCAC
Source organism: Acholeplasmatales bacterium (assembly GCA_016282815.1). GTDB lineage: Bacteria > Bacillota_I > Bacilli_A > Acholeplasmatales > Anaeroplasmataceae > Anaeroplasma. The sequence continues at coordinate 3,542 of JAEELU010000094.1, read as the reverse complement.
TACCTCAAGGTGTAACTACAAAATTCACTTACTATAATCAAGCAGGTGAAGAAGTAGAATCTTGTGTAAATGCAGGTGAATATAAAGTTGTTGCATCATTTAGTGGTGATGCTAAAAACTATGAAGAAATTAAACCAATTGAAGCCAATCTTACAATAACTAAAAAACAAGTTATACTTGATGGTGTTGTTTCATTTAATAGCTCAACTATTAATTTTGATAGAGAAGTACATTCACTTAAGGTAGAAGGCAAAATACCAGAAAATGTAACAATAACTTATGAAAACAATGATCAAAAAGCTGCAGGTGAATATAAGATTATTGCTCACTTTACAAATGATAATCCTAATGAAGAATTAGATATCACTCAACTTGAGGAATATCTGATCATTAATAGAATTAATGAATCAATTCAAGTTCTAGATGCTGATTCTGGAGAGCCAAGACCTTTAGAAGATAAAGATTTGGAATTAACTGTAGAGCAGCTAACAGGTAAAAAAGATATTAGTATAAAAGGCTTCATGGAAGATAAATATTATTTATCATCAATTACATTTACAACTCAACCTGATAATCAAAATCCAGAAGGTAAAGAAATTACTGATATTAGTGATTTCTCTAATGGAGAAAAATACAACTATAGAATTGTTGCGACATTTAAGGATGAAGTAGAAAATGGCAGTGTTTCTCTTGCTCCAGCAACTGGAACAGTATCTTATGAAATAAAATTTGATGATGATTATAAGCTTGATGATTTAGAAGTTGTATATGATGGAAAAGCTCATGGATTAAAGATAAATAAAGAACTTCCTTATGGAACAACTGTTACATATCCAAATGGTGAAGAATTTACAAATTATAATAAAGATCCATATACAGTTGTTTGGGAATTATCTAAAGATACATATGCACCAAAACGAATTGAAGGTAAATTAACAATTACTAAAGCAACTTATGATATGTCTAAAGTTGTACTTGAAAATGTTACAAGAGTATATGATGGAAATAACTATTCTCCAGCTGATAAGAACTCTCCAACATATAATTCAGTATTTGATAATTTACCAGAAGGTGTTACTGTTGAGAGTGTTAAAATTTATTATTGGAATAATGGAGCTTTTGAAGATGATTCAACTGAATTTAGTAGTGCTGTTGGTAAATACAGAGTAGATATTAAATACAGCGCTTTTGATTCCGATCCTGATACAGGAAATTATAATCAAGTTGAAAAAGCATCATATGAACTTGAAATCACTCCTATAATAGTTGATTTAAGTGCAGTAAAATTTGAAAATTTAGAAATAGCAAAAACGGGTAATTATATTTTCAATGCAGTTACAGGAACACCTATGAAAAACGGATTACCTTTATTCGTAGCTGATGGTTATATATTACCTACAACTTATCAAGATTTTCCTCGTTCAGATTCTTTACCAGAAGGTATTAACGTAATCTATACATATTATGATTCAAATAATCAAGTAATTGCAACAGTTGATACTAATAAAAGATTTAAAATAGTACCAAATGATGATGGAGTTACGGTAAAGGAAATACATATGGCTGATGATGATAATGGTACTAATGAAGTAGTTATTACAGCCCCAAAAGAAGTAGGAACATATACAGTAACTGCAACATTCACATGTTCAAAACCTAATCATGATGTACCAGAAAATTCAACATTAACTGCAACAATAACAATTACAAACCCATAGAAGGAGGAATGAGCAATGAAACAAAGACATTATTTATATCTGGCTCTCATCATTTCCTTCGTGGTTGCTAATGCAATTACGTTACCAATTTTGGTATCAAATCAGATGTTCGTAACAATTGAAGGAAGCTTCACATTTATTCCATATATAAGATGGGTTGCTACAATTTTTGTTATTGCATTTTTGTTCTTATGTGTTGTGATGTCACATAAGTTTTCAACAGGTAAATTCCAAGAGGTACTATTCATAATATCAGCATTACTTGTGATATCAATAATACTAAGTTATTTATTATTTGCATTAATCAGTTGTAAATTTGAGTTTATGATTATAGACTGGTTTGGATCGTTTGATGAAATGTCAATATCTTGGTTATATTACTTGCTATTGATATTAGTCTTCTTATCAATATTCGCACTATATTGTTTAGTAATTAATAAGAACTTTATATCAATATTATCTAAGAATGGTCCTTCAGGAAAACTAAAACAAGTTTCTGCAAACTTAGAAAATTCTAGATGGATGACAGAAAAAGAAAAGAAGACGATTTTTAAGCCATATAACTTTAGTCAGCTAGATACAGTAACTAAAGATGGTATTCCGGTAATGGCAAGCCTTGATCAAAATAAAAAGGATATGCAGGTTATGTTTAACTCTCCATGTCATTCAATAATCATTGGTTCTACTGGTTCAGGTAAAACAACTACATTCGTTTCACCAATGATTCAACTTCTTGGTGCAACTAAAGCTGGTTCATCAATGATTATTACAGACCCTAAGGGCGAGTTATTCTCACTTCATTCACAGTATTTACAAGAGCGTGGATATGATGTAAAGGTAGTAGATTTACGTGATACTTATTCATCATATAGATGGAACCCACTTGATGGAATATGGGATAGATTCGAAGAATATCGTAATGCATACAAAAAAGCATTTAAACGTGTTGATAATATTTTCGAATCTGGATTAACACTAGATAAGAATATTAATGAGGATGATGAATTATCTGAATGGTATGAATTTGATGGTAAGGCATATAAGGATTACCAAAGACTAGTAAATAGCATCAAGGTTTATAAAAAGAAAATCTATGATGAAATTTATGAAGATTTAAACGACTTGGTATCAGTATTAATACCAGTCGAAAATGAAAAAGACCCATTATGGGAAAAGGGTGCTAGAGCAATTACCCTTGCGGTATTACTTGCAATGCTTGAGGATTCAACTGATCCAGCAAATGAAATGACTAAAGAAAAATTTAATTTCTTCAATATGACTAAAATACTTCAGAATTCAAATAAGGATTATGAAGATTTAAGAATGTATTTCAAGGGAAGAAGCCCTTTATCAAAGGCTTATTCACTTTCTAAACAAGTATGTGATGCAGCTCCATCAACAAGAGCTTCATACATGTCAATTGTTTATGATAAATTAGTATTATTTAATGATACAGGTGTTTGTGCATTAACATCAACTTCTGACTTTACAGCAGAATCACTTGCAGAACACCCAACAGCATTATTCTTAAAGATTCCTGATGAAAAGGATACAAGACATAATCTAGCAGCAATCTTCATCTTAAATATTTATAAGACATTGATTAAGGTTGCATCAGAAACAGAAGAGCTAGCATTACCAAGAAATGTATACTTCATCATGGATGAATTTGGTAATATGCCAAAGATTAGTAAATTTGATAAGTTTATCACCGTAGGTCGTTCACGTAAGATTTGGTTTACAATGATTGTTCAATCATATTCACAGCTTAATAACGTATATGGTGATAATGTTGCCGAAATCATAAAGGGTAACTGTGGTATT
>JAEELU010000093.1 GCA_016282815.1 Acholeplasmatales bacterium | reverse complement strand
TTCATAAGAGACTTGGTTGTACAACTATTTACGTTACCCATGACCAAATTGAGGCCATGACAATGGCATCAAGAATCGTTGTTATGCGTGATGGTCGTATTCAACAGGTTGGTTCTCCAAGAGAAGTATATGATACTCCAGCTAACGTATTCGTTGGTGGATTCATCGGTACACCTCCAATGAACTTCATTCATGGACAATTAAAGGATAATGGTACATTCGTATCATCAAAGGAAAATTATACAATTCGTATTCCTGAAGGCAAGATTAAGGTTGCTAGAGAAAAGGGTTATGAAAATAGAGATGTTATCTTCGGTATTAGACCAGAGGATGTTTATGATGAGCAAAATGAGCTTATGAAGACAGTTTGGGCTAACGCTTGTGTTGATATCACTGTTGAAATCTCAGAGTTACTTGGTGCTGAAACAAACATCTATACTAACGTTGATGGTGACCCAATTATCGCAGCTGTTCCATCTCGTGATGATTTAGCTCCTGGTCAACCATTAAAGCTATGGTTCGATATGAATCACTGTCACTTATTCGACGCTGATACAGAAATGCTAATTTCTGAGAATTCAGAAGCTAAGACTGATAGTGATGACGAATTCGATATCTAATAAATAATAATGCTCCACTAGTGTGGAGCTTTTATTTTGCTATAAATTTAAATTATCTCTATCATTTATGTGGAGTTTTTTGAATATTTATACTTAAAGTATAAAAAAGTATGATTTTTATGGTATAATAATCTATATGCTAGTTCAATAGAATAAAGAACTTGATATGTGTTGTTTTGGAGGATAGAAATATGGAAATAGTTATTAATCATGGTGATGCTCTAAATGTTATATTAAGTGGACGTTTAGATACATCTACATCACCTATTTTAGAAAAAAGATTAAAAGAAGAAGAAATTAATGAAAAGCTAGTTGTTTTAGATTTTAAGGATATTGAATATATATCATCTGCAGGTTTACGTGTATTGCTTACCTTAAAGAAGATGATTGAAAAAGACAATAAGGCTTTAGAGATACATAACATAAACGAAGTTGTAAGCGAGGTATTTAAGGTTACAGGCTTTTCTAATGTATTAACTATAAAATAGAAATGAGATGATGTTATGCGTTGGTCAATTAGAACCAAAATTATTTTATTAGGTTCAATAACTTCATTTTTGCTAATTAGTATTGCATTACTGATTAGTTTCTTTGTTTATCAAAACAGAGCATATTCTCAGCTTGCTAAGAATGTTGATAAATCTGTTCATGAGATAAAATATAATCTTGATGATTCTGCAGTAAATTTTTTAAAAATGGCTGTAGGAGAAATTGATGAGGCAGCCAAAATAACTCCTGATGATCCAGTTATGAATACATATTCTGAAAAGTTAGATTATTATACTAAAAAATATGGATTTATTTATCCAAGCACTGGTGGATTTGGATTATCATATCAAAAGGCAGCTAATAGAAATGCATACATGGATATTTCGAGTGATTTAAAATCTGCGATTGTATCCTCTGGTGGAAAATCAGCATTTATCGGATATATTCCTGAAAATGCGGATAGAATATATTATTTAGCTGATGCATTTTTCGTATTTGATGAAAAATATGATTCAAAGCTTCCATTATCGGATTATAAATTCTTTGGTTCATATCAGGAAATAACTGATAGTTATTATACTGCAACTGATTATAGCAATGATGAGGGATTCCCATGCTGGACTGCAATGATAGATGGATATAAGCATAGAGTTGCGGAAGTATTCTTTGGTGATGGAGTATATGAAACTGATGCGAATGGAGATTCATACGAAACAGGTAAAGTATTTTATATATTCATTCGTTATGATATGAAAGAAATTAATGATTCAGTAGTAAATTATTTAATTACAGAAATAATATCATTTAGTGGAGCTCTTTTATTCTTGATATTATTATTTGGCTTAGCTTCACATTTTTTAATTGCTAATAATATCATTAAGCTAAATTCTAGCACTTTAGAATTTACAAAATCGTTATCTAATAAGGATAAATTAGAAGTAATAACTCCTACTATTAAAGCAAAAGATGAAATAGGAGACTTATCTAAATCATTTGTTTCATTAGAGACGACACTTATTGATTATATTGATCAAGTTGAGCGTGATGCAAAAGAAAGAGAAAAAATAAATGCAGAGCTAGAAATCGCGTCTGAAATTCAACTAAGTGCTCTACCTACAAACTTCTTAAATGATGAGAATGTCTTAATTAAGGCTTCAATTGAATCTGCTAAGGAGGTTGGTGGTGACTTCTATGATTATTTCTATATTGATTCTACTCATTTAGCAATAATCGTAAGTGATGTATCAGGTAAAGGTGTACCTGCAGCCTTATTTATGATGAAATCAAAAGAATTAATCAGGTCAAAGCTTATCAATAAGGAAAGTCTTTCTAAGGTTTGCTATGATGTTAATAATTCTTTAATAGATAATAATTCTCAAGGATTATTCATAACAGCATTTATTGGTATATTAAATGTTAAAACAAAAGAATTAGAATTTGTAAATGCAGGTCATGAAAGACCATATCTTATCAGTAAGGGTAAGGTTACACAGCTAGATGTAGATTCTAATTTTATATTAGGTGGAATTGAAAATTACAAATATAAAGAAGAATCTATTAAGCTTAATACTGATGATAAATTATTTATCCATACAGATGGATTAAATGAAAGTATTAATTCAAATAGAGAAGAATTTGGATATGAAAGAATTAAAAATGCTTTATTTGAGAATAAGGATTTACAAATTGGTGATTGCTTAAAAAATATTTCAAATAAGCTTAGTGAATTTACAGATTGTGAAGAAGCATTTGATGATATTACTATGATGTTAGTAGAATTAAAATCATCAAATCTTGAATTTAGATTTGAAAATCCGGATTACGATGCTATAGATAAGGTGAATAATAAATTTAATGATTATTATTCATATATCGATAAAAAGATTTTATCTGAATTTAATATTATATTTGATGAGTTATTTAATAATTATATTTCTTATGAAAAGGTTGATAATTTAGTTATTGAGGTATCGGTTTCTCTTAAGAATGATACGTTTGAATTAATAATTAAGAATAATGGAGTTGAATTTAATCCATTAAAACGAAATGATAAATATATAAAGAGTATTGATGAAAACACAGAAGTTGGTGGATTTGGAATAACTATTATTAAAAATTTAGCAACAGATATTTCATATAAAAGAAAAGATAATAAGAATATTTTAATAATTAAAAAGAGTAGTAAAAAAGAATCTACTGGTTCTGAATCTAAAGAGCTTGAAGAGGAAAATTAGGATGGTGATAAGCTATGGAAGAGGCTAAGGTATTAATAGATACTAAGGATTTAGTAAAAACATATGGTGAAGGTGAGGCTTTAACTTACGCACTTAATAATGTTTCAATAAAGGTTTATGAGCATGACTTTCTAGTAATATTAGGAGGTTCTGGTTCTGGTAAATCAACATTTCTTAATATGATAGGTGCGATTGATAAGGTTGAATCAGGTGAAATAATTGTTAATGGACGTGATATTACAAAGGTTAGTGATAAGGAATTAACCTTATATAGAAGAAATGAAGTGGGCTTCGTATATCAATTCTTCAATTTGTTAAATGATATTACTGTTTATCAAAATATTACATTAGCTCCAGGCTCAAGAAATAAAGAAAGGGCACTTAAGCTTTTAGATAGAGTAGGTCTATTAGATAAGAAGGATAAATTTCCAAGACAGTTATCTGGTGGTCAGCAACAACGTGTTGCGATAGCGAGAGCTTTAAATAAAGAAACAAATATATTATTATGTGATGAGCCTACAGGAGCCTTAGATGACGCCTCTGGTAAGGCAGTATTAAAATTAATTGAGGAATTACATAATGAAGGTAAAACTATAGTTTTCGTAACTCATACAAAGGAAATTGCCCAAATGGCTAATCGTATTATTACGATGAAGGATGGTAAGGTAGTATCTGATGTTAGAAATGAACATGTTGTAAAAGCGGAAGAGGTTGAGTGGTAATGCTAAGAATAATGCTTAAGCCTTTCTTTAAAAGATTTATAGGCTTATTTATTTCAATGGTATTAGTTAGCTCGCTTGCCATTTCTCTTTTATGTACATTTGGCTCAACGATTGTTAACTTAAATACCACATATAAAAGCTATTTAAATGAATATGGTGATGTTGATGAGCAAATAGCTACTAACTTTACAACAAGGGAGAAAATCCTTTCGTTTTCTGGTAAGGTTGATGAGGTAGCTGCTGCAGATGCTCGTATTACTTTAGATTCGTTTTTGTTAAAACCTGATGGAAGAACAATAGTTTCAAGAATATTTTCATTTAATGAAAAAGAAAATAAAGTATTTAAAAGATATATTTTAAAGAAAATTGATAAGAGTACAGAACATTTAAATATATCTATCTGTAGTAAATTTGCAAATAACAATAATATTAAGCTTGGTGATACTATTAAGCTTGGATATTTTAGTGTTTATTTAGATTTTTATGTAAATGAAATTATTGAAACATCAGAAGGTATTTATCCACGTGCTAATGACTATATTTGGTCAGATAACCAGGATTTTGGTTATTTATATGTTGATGAGGCTGAATTAAATAAGGCAGTAGATGAATTGGCTACATTAGTAAAAGAAAAGATTCAGGCAGATCCTGATTTTCTAGCCTTATATGAGGAAATAATTAGTATAGCTGGTGTAGTAATGCCAGATTTAAGAAATATTGGTCCTAATTTTGTTTCAACATTTGCAAACCAGGTATTAGTTAGAAATAAAAGTGGTATTGGTAAACAATCTGTAATGGATGAAATAACTGGTATTCTTGAGAAAAACGAGGTATCGATAAAAACAGCTACATTGGGTGAGGATTTACCATATCGTTTATATATGAATAATGCTTTAAAGCAATTAACTGTTGCATCTATATTCCTACCTGTATTCTTTTATTCTGTAACTATGATAGTTATAGGCTTATTTATGAATCAAATGATTAAATCTATGACATCACAAATTGGTATTATGATGTCTGTAGGTATTGATAATAGGGAAATAGTAGCGTTATTTATGGTATTTAGCTTATTGATGTCTATTTGTGCAGGCATTATTGGAGCTGGAATCGGCTATTCATTAAATATCCTCATGACTAATATATTGATTAAGACGTACTCGATACCTACAATACCTTATAATCTATATTGGCTTGTAGTATTTGGAGCAATATTAGGATTCGTATTATTTGCATTATTAACTACGTTTATTTCATGTCTTGCTATATTTAAGATTACTCCAAAAGATGCAGTAATTTCTAATGAAGCAAAACGTAAGAATCTACCTAAGTGGTTAAATAGAATTATCGATAAGGCTCCAATGAATATTAAGCTTGGAATGAATGCGATAGCCCAAAATCCGAAAAGGTTCTTCGTATCAATGTTTGCTATGATGGCATCACTAATTATTATTTTATTATCTATGTTTTTCTATGTTGCAAAGGAGGAAATGATAAATCAGTCTATTGAAAGAAGATTAAATTTTGATTGTCAGGTATATTTAATTAATAAGGCAACAGATGAAGATGTAAATAAATTAAAAGGTCAAGGATTTATTAAGGAACTTGAAAACTGCTATTATACATATTTAAAGGCAGAAAAGGATGGCAAGACAATTTACTTAGAAAGTGTTGCTATGGATGTTAATTCAGGAAAGCTAATTAATATTCCTACTGATAGTGGCTATGGAGAATTAAAGGTTAAGAATGAGGGTATTATTATTCCTGAAAGCGTAGCTTCTAAGAATAATATTAAGAAGGGTGATTATATTACTATCAATGGTAAACAAGTATTGATAGATAATATATCTAAGCAATATTTCCACCCTCTTACATATATGTCTAAGGCTCAAATGGATAGTATAACTGATAAATCAGTATCTACATATTTTATTAATGTTAATGATGAACAAGCCTTCTTAACATATATGACAGAAAATAATAATCAGTGTTTAACAGTATTTACTAGATCATTATCAGCTGATTTACATGGTATATTCAATTCTGTAAATGTATTTATAATTATCATGGTAGGCTTCTCATTAGGTATGAGCTTTATAATATTGGTAATTATGAGTCAAAATGCCCTTATGGAACAACAAAGACCATTGTCTGTTATGAGGGCGATTGGCTTTACAGTATTAGATATTTCTAATTTCTGGACACTTCAAAGTGTACTTCAATTATTGATATCTTCATTATTTGCGATACCACTTGGAATATTATTCTCAATCATACTATTCATGCTTTGCTCATCTAGTACCCAAATATACCCATTCATACCTGATGTTGGAGTAATATTCATGGCTTTAGGCTTTGTATTATTAGTAGTTATAGCTTGTCATGTATTTGCGATGTTTAAGATTAGAAGCTGGAATATAGCTGACAATACAAGATGTAGAGAATAAAAGAATTATTAATAGTCAATTCTATAATCGGATTGACTATTTATGCTCTTTAAAAAAACGCTTTTAATACTTTAGTATTAAGCGAATTATTGAAAAAATTTACAAAACATATTATATTATTAAACTGGAAGAATATGAGGAAAAATTTATGATATCAAAGGACATGATGGATTTTTTTGTTGAAAAATTTAAATACTGTTATGAATTAGATACCAAATGGAATGAAAGATTATTTAAAGCAAAAAATAGTGAAAATCTAACTGATTTATTTTTTGAACGCTCTAAGGAATTTAGAGAAGCATTCAGTGTGAATGAGGAAATAATAAATGAGCTTAAGCTTGATATTCATGATGATATAACTCCTGAGGAAGCAGATATTTTATATGATGCTTTAATGGGATTATATTATGATGGATATGATGATTTCGTTGTCCTTGAAATTGTGTTCGCTCCACTTACTAATTATTATCGTAAGTGTCAGGATTTGAATAAATTAATTCCATTACTTCATGCTTATGCATATGAGGAAAGTAGATTCTACCTAGAGAGTAATATTAAAAATAATATGGAAGCTTTAAGATATTATTATGAAATATTCTCATATTCTGACAAATATGATAAGATTACTGATAAGTCTGCAAGAATGTGCTTTTTCAAGGCATACTGCAACATACTCGCTTCATCTGCAGAATTATTAAAAACTGATTGTATGCAGTATTTCCAAATAAGGAAAAGAGCATTAGGATTATGGTATAGCAAGATAGTTCAAAGACTAGATGGAAATGATCCAGACTTTTTCTATTTTATCGATAGAATTTCTGCAAGTATATTCGAGGTTGATACTTTAGAGGAGTTACCTTTAAATGCACTTGAGATAATAAGAGTATCATTAAAAAAATATGATGAAAGCAAGAAGGAGAATCCATTCTTAAGTGATTCTACTAATTCAATTAGGAATAAGCTAGATTATTATGATAAAAAAATTAGCTTAACTGAATTTATGAATAAGCTTATTGTTTTATATGAAGGTAATGCAAAACTATTTAGTGAAAATTATTTAGAAGATGAAGGCGCAATCGATTATCTTGAGGCTTGTGATGCAGCTATGAGAGATATTACATCTTATTTTGATGATAGCCTATCAAAAAAGCAAAAGGATAAAATAATATCATTAGTTTATCATCATAAGAGATTATTATCTAATTTACCATACAATTATTATCCTATGGAAATAAATACAATGATTTATGAATTCTATGAAGCAAGCTATAGTTTATTAAAAAGCTTTAATGATAAATTAGATTATATTCTTGAAGATTTAATGTTTAGACAAACAGTAACCTGTATTCATTCAATTATGGTTAAAAATATTAGCTTTGATATAGCAGAAGCAGTAATGGAGAAACGACCTGAGCTTTATGTTGGTGTACTTGATACAAAGAGTAAAGATGAGGTAATAGAAAGAAAGGATGAAATCCTTGATTTCGTTAGTAAGGCTGCTCTTCTTCATGATATTGGTAAATTTACATGTGCTGATATTATTAACACACAAAGTAGAAGATTAGATGATAAGGAGTTTAGAATTATTAAATCACATCCATCTAACGCTAGAATATTATTATCAAATGATAAGGATTTTGATAACTATTATGATATAATGGAAGGACACCATAAATATTATGATGGTTCATTTGGATATCCTATGGAATTTGATAATACTAAATCTAAAAATAGATTTGTAATTGATATAGTATCTATTGCCGACTCAACAGATGCAGCAACAGATATATTAGGAAGAAATTATACAACAGGTAAATTGTTTATTGACCTATTAGAGGAGCTTAAGAGAGAAGCGGGAGTTAGATATAATCCTGATATTATAGATTTAATCAGCGATGATTTAGCTTTAATTGACAAGCTTTCTAAGGAAACTACTAAGGGTAGAGTTAAGGTTTATGAGCAGGTATATCACAAGTATATTAGTAAGAACAATTAGGAGGTAATTATGCTAGAACAATATGAAAAATTAATTAACATTAGAAGAAAGGTATTCGAGGAGGTTGCACGTCTAGCCTATGATGGCTTGGATTATAATAGAATAGAGGAGCTACCATACGAAATAGTAAAGCAATCTGTAGGTAGATCATCAATATTCCTTGAAAGAGCGATCGTTGCAGAAAGAATTAGACTTGCCTTTGGTCTTCCTGTTAGAGATACATCTGAGCATGCACCTATTTATAAGGGAATTGAAGAGGCTATAAAGACTGAAAGATATTATGAACCACCTCTAATTAATGTAATTGAGTTTGCTTGTAATGCATGTCCTGAGGAATCATATTATGTTACTGATGCCTGCCAAGGCTGTTTAGCAAACCCATGTAAAAATGTTTGTGCTAAAAATGCTATTACAATTTCTCATGGTAGAAGCTATATTAATCAGGAATTATGTATTCAATGTGGTAAGTGTGCAAATATTTGTCCATATAATGCAATTATGCATAGAACTCGTCCTTGTGCTAAGGCTTGTGGAATGAACGCGATTAAGTCTGATGAAAATGGAAAGGCTGTTATCGATTATGATAAGTGTGTTTCATGTGGTATGTGTATGGTTAATTGTCCATTCGGTGCTATCGCTGATAAATCACAAATATTCCAGGTTATTCATACAATTAAAGCAGGTCAACCAGTATACGCTATTGTTGCACCTGCATTCTTAGGACAATATGGTGCTAAGGTTAATCTAAAGACAATTGATGATGCTTTTGATAGACTTGGCTTTAAGGGAGTATATGAGGTTTCAATTGGCGCAGACCTATGTACAATAGAGGAAGCTAATGATTACCTAAAGAATGTTCCTAATAATTTAAAATTTATGGCTACATCATGCTGTCCAGCATGGAGTGTTATGGCTAAAACAGAATTCCCTGAATTTAGAGAGAATATTTCAATGGCTATGACACCAATGGTTTATACAGCAAGATTAGTTAAAAAGCAACACCCAGATGCTAAGGTTGTATTTGTAGGACCATGTTCAGCTAAGAAGCTTGAAGCATCTAGAAAGAGCGTTAGATCAGATGTTGATTTTGTTTTAACATTTGAAGAGCTATATGGTATGTTCAATGCTAAGGGTGTTGAATTTACAAAGCTTAAAGAATCTGATCTTAAGAATATCACATCAGCTGATGGTAGAGGTTTTGCTGTAATGGGTGGTGTTGCAACTGCAGTAGTTAATTCTGCAGCTAAGATTGCACCAGATAGAGAGATTAAGGTATTTGCTGCACAAGGATTAGAGAACTGTAGAAAGATGCTTAAGGAAGCTCAAACTGGTAAATATG
>JAEELU010000092.1 GCA_016282815.1 Acholeplasmatales bacterium | reverse complement strand
CCTGAATTTAGAGAGAATATTTCAATGGCTATGACACCAATGGTTTATACAGCAAGATTAGTTAAAAAGCAACACCCAGATGCTAAGGTTGTATTTGTAGGACCATGTTCAGCTAAGAAGCTTGAAGCATCAAGAAAGAGTGTTAGATCAGATGTTGATTTCGTATTAACATTTGAGGAGCTATATGGTATGTTCAATGCTAAGGGTGTTGAATTCACTAAGCTTAAGGAAGCAGATTTAAAGAATATCACATCAGCTGATGGTAGAGGATTCGCTGTTATGGGTGGTGTAGCAAGCGCAGTTGTTAATTCTGCAGCTAAGATTGCACCAGATAGAGAGATTAAGGTATTTGCTGCACAAGGATTAGAGAACTGTAGAAAGATGCTTAAGGAAGCTCAAACTGGTAAATATGATGGTTACCTACTTGAGGGTATGGCATGTCCTATGGGATGTGTATCAGGTGCAGGTACAATTGCTTCACCTACAAGAGCCAAAGCTTTAATTGGTGTAAGCCAAAGAGAGGCTAAGCTAAAGCAATCAGTAGAAACAAAATACAAGGAAATGCTTGAAAAACTAGATTAATATCTAAACTAAATAGAAGAAGAAAAAGAGTCATCTTGTCGATGACTCTTTATTCTTGTAATTAAGTTTTAATAGAATTCTACAAATAAAACATTAAAATCATTATCTGTATCTGCAGTATAGTTAACCACATAGCTATTAGTATAATAATTTATATCATTTGAAGGACAATATGAATTTGTATAATGGTATCCATTATAGTAATACTGCATTCTTAGCATATCAACCATAAGATGAACAGTTACTGTTTGACCAGTCATTGGATCACTTACTTGCATACTATTTTGAAATAAATCAGCATATACTGAATTATAATAACCCGCTACAGGCTTGTAGCATCCATAGCTACTATCAAATTCAAAGAATGTTACATTTCCAGCACCATATTTTGTTTGGAAATCAGATGGGTATACATTATAAGCATATTCAATTTGTAATGGTCCGATATCTACCTGTGTTTCATAGTTTGTGATATATAATGAAACGTAGTTTCTATTATCACCGGTTGTAATTGGTTGATAATAATCTCCATCCCTTCTAACTCTAAGTGATAGCTTGAATGTTAAAGGCCTTACACCATCTATAGTAGAATAAGTATAATATTTACCAGAATATCTATAATATTCGCATTCCTTTTCTGTACCATCATCAGTATATGGAATGGTTTGCTTTTGTAAGGAATAAATTCTATACTCTGTATTTGTATTTAAGTAATTACAGTCACATACTCTTGGATTATAATAATCCTTAGCCCTTGTTTGAATATTTTTAGCAACACCTTTTGATACATCTGATTCAGATATTACTGCATAATATAATACTGTATTATTAGCTCCATCATTTATTCTAATTGTATGGTAATATGGGCTACTAAATGTTGGATTATCTGTGTAATCTACATCAGAAGAGGTAGTTGTGAATGGAACAACGATCTCCTTTTTACTAGTTACTGTATGCTCCTCATCTAAATAGTATTCTATACTGAAATGGAATTCATAATCAGTATTAGGTGTTAAGCTATCAAATCCAAATTCTGTAACATAGGAATTACTGAAGAATTGTGCCTCTATCTTATCGCTTTGTCCCTTATGTGATAGATAATATGTGTAAGGATTATCAGCAATTATTGCTGTTTTATTTTCTATTACACCACCAAGTGAAGCGAAGGTTGGACCTATTTTTACAAATGAGACAGATGTTCTATATGTAGGTGCATTAGATTTATATACCTTAGTATAGCTTGCTGTAAGCTCAAGTGATTTTGTGATATTGCTTAAATCATAATCATATGGAGAGTACCATTTGAATACATACGCATAATCTGCTGTTTCCTCTGGAAGTGTAAATTCAAAATCAGTACCTATTACTGGTGGAGTGATAGAACCACCATCATTAACCCACTTTGATGAAATGATAGAACCATTATTATTTTTAAATACGACTAGGTGCTTATCAGTATCAACTGAGCTGCTATTTGGCATTAACATAACCTCAACATCTATATCATCAGTTATGTTTTGTAGCTTAGAATAATCACCAATGACCTTATATCCCTCATATTTGATCGGTAATCTAAAAGAGAATGGGTCGGCAATATTATAAACGCTATTTCCGCTTGATACATAATATCTATATAATAGAACCTCACCATCATCGGGATCATTATATATTACTCTTGCACATTTCATATTTGGATCATTAGGATGTGTTTGAATTACAAAGCCTATGAAGTAATATCGATATTCATTTCCACTTGCTTGGTGAGTCCAAGCAGTTAATGTATTTGTTTTAATTTTATCGTAGAAGAAGTAGGTAGTATATTCAGTATCAGGAGTTAAATCATCAAAGAATACTATAGGGCTACCATCGTATTCCTTTTCACCGATTAGCTCATCGTTAGAATCAACTAAGGCAACACCCTTAAGCTCAAATCCATCAGGTGCGTTATCTATATATGATGTTAAATCAACACATAATGATGTCGACGAAACTGACTCATTATCGATAACATAGCTATCGTTTATAGTTTGGATATCATCATAAATTCCAGTTTTAAATGATGACTCAACTATATTTACCTCCTGAAGGCTTCCATTAAAATAGAACATACATGTACCACTAATCTTATATGTTGTGTTCGCATTAAGATTAGTTAGCTCTATTTTATCTGTTGGATTACTTACAGCCTGAATAAGATGGTTAGATTCATCCATAACTCTTAGGTTATATATGCTTGTAGAATTAGATTTCTCTATTGTTATATCGGCAGAGGTACCACTATTAATAACAGCAAGATAATCAATACCAACCTTTTCCTTAACCTTAAATACTGCTTTAACATCAGTATTACTAGTTATGGAAGAAAAATCCTTATCCCACTTATCAAATGTATAAACCGCATTGTTATTATTATCGAAATAATCACTTGGGTTCTTTGGAGCCATCGCGGCTTCACCACTAATGACCTCCTCAGTTTTTAAAACATCATTATTATAATTTAAGAAGTTTACCTCCCATTTAACCATATGAGAGGATGTGATAGTAATATTCTTACTTACACCACTATAATTTACTGTTATAGTATTAGGACCAGCATTCTTTAATGAATTATAATCACTAGTAGACATTAAATCCTTTGATAGATTGATTGATTCTCTAGAGTTATCAGAATAGATAACCTTCATTTTGATTTTTTCTAAATCATCATCTATTCTTTCTATATAAACAGAGGGATTCTCCTCCTCAAGCACTAATGATGTAGCATGTACCTCTGTGCTTGTTGAGGCTGATGTAGCTGTTTGAGTAGTAGTTGTCGTTGAAGGTATAGATGTAGATGTTGTGGTAGTAGAAGGCTTAGTCGTACTTGTGCTAGTTTGTTTACTAGTTGACTCCTTTGCTGTAGTACTAGTAGAAGGTGTTTCTGAGCTCTTGCTAGGTACACTACTTGATGCCTGACTTTGAGGACTACTAGTTGAATTTTGCCCAAAATTAAATAATGAGCAGGACGACAAAAACAACAATAATGTAATTATTGGAATTAAAAAAAGTAGTTTCCTTTTCATAAAACCCTCCTTATTAGTATTCATAGTATCGTAAATCTATAAATAGATTTTAACATATTTTAATTATTCTGGCAAGTTTGATGGTTTATAGTTACACTATAACTATTGCAAAACTTGTAATTATTGTATAAAATATGCTATGAGTGGTGATATTGTGATAACAAGCTATAAAGAGTTTTTAGATTTTTTAAATAGTTTAGAAAATAAGCCAAAATTATTGCTACATGCGTGCTGTGCACCGTGCTCAAGTCATACTATATTACTGCTAAAAAAATACTTTGATATCACTATTTTTTATTCAAATGATAATATCTATCCATATAGTGAATATGAGACTAGATTAAATGAGATTATTAATTTTTGTAAAAACTTTGATATCAATGTTTTATATGATGAATATAATGAGGATGATTACAATAATAAAATCAAGGGATTAGAGCATCTTGGTGAGAAAAGTAATCGCTGCTACATGTGCTACGAGCTTAGACTTGAAAAGACAGCAATTAAAGCAAAGAAATTAGGCTATGATTATTTCACAACTACATTATCTATTTCACCATATAAGGTAGAAAGATGGATAAATGAGATTGGATATAATCTAGAGAACAAATATGGTGTTAAATACTTATATTCAAATTTCAAAAAGGATGATGGATATAAGCATTCAATAGAATTATCTAAGGAATATAATTTATATAGACAGGATTACTGTGGATGTAAATATTCATTAGAGGAAAGGGATATTCATGACAGAGCTAAAGAAGAAAACTAGAGTTAAAAGAATAAACCTAGACACAAATAAAAGATTAATATTTGTCAGTGATATTCATGGTGATGTTGATACATTTAAGGATGGACTTAAAAGTATCAATTTTTCTGATGATGATTATCTATTTATTATCGGTGATATTTGTGAAAAGGGTGACTTCAAAAAGAACCTAGAATGCTTTAGATATGTTATGGAGCTATCTAAAAGGGATAATGTATTCCCTATGGCAGGAAATTGCGATGAGGTATTAAGATTTATTTTGCCTGAGGATCAAAAGGATAATTTCCTATATTATACTGTTGTAAGAGAGCATTCAATTTTAAATGATATAGCCTATGAAATGGGATATAAGCTATCAATGGATATGAATGTTAGAGAATTCGTAGATTTAGTTCAAGAAAAATATAAGGATTTATATGAATTTATGGATTCACTTGATGATGTTATTATCATCAATAACAACATAGTTTTAGTTCATGGTGGATTAGATGATGTAAATAATATTCCTGAATATGCATTACCATTATTAAAATATGATAATTTTTATGGTAAAAGTGATGGAGTAGAGCTACTTACTATTGTAGGACATTATCCTACAAGAAATTATAGACATGATATATCATGCTGTAATCCAATCTTTGATTTTAAGAAAAGAATTATATCTATAGATGGTGGTAATCACATTGTTAAGGGTGGACAAATTAATTTTGTATTTATTGATTCACTTCAAACAATGAATTTTAGCTATGTCTATAGAGATCACTATCCTAAGCATATAATGAAATATGATTGTGATTATACATTACCATCTACACCTGTTAATATTACATATGGTAATAATGAAATAGAAATACTATCTACAGATTTGGATTTTTATTATATTAGGCATGTTAATAGTAAAACATGTATGTGGGTTCATACATCATATGTATATCAGGATGAGAAGACAAATAAATATTATTGCTATGACGCATCAAATCAATTCTTATCTGTTAGAAAGAATGATGAAATATCTGTTATTCGTCACGCTAAGCCATATAGCGTTATTAAGAAGAATGGATATATAGGATTAATAGAAACTAGGTATTTAGAAGATGATAATTAATTACCCAGTATATGATGATATGGCTGTTTTAGATTATCTAAATAAATATCATATATCTAAATCAAAAATATATAAGCTCTTTTTAGAAAGAAAAGTATTAATAAATAATCATGATTCGAAGGAAAGGGATTTTGTAAAAAGGGGAGATATTATATCGGTTATTTATGACGAGGATATAGATTATACCCCT